>CABSNH010000132.1 GCA_902478985.1 uncultured Collinsella sp. | reverse complement strand
ACGGTGACAAAAGCGACCAGCACCAGGAACAGCACGAGTGTGATGCCACCGCCGGCAACAATCGCCTCAATACCCGTAGGACGATAGTAGTAGCTATACATACCGACAGAGGCAACGGCGCCAAAGACGACCGTCAAGATCCATGTGACAACGTTGGCGACCAGACCCGTCAAAAACTCGGGAAGGAACGAAGCGCAGAACAGCTTGGTCTTATTGTTCTTAAAGGCTGCCCAAACCTTATCGAGCGAAAACGCGCTCTCGACGCGACCGGTCACCGCAAAGTGCATCACGGCAATGTCGGCGAACATCTTAAAGAAGACCCCCAGGACCGCCGTGGCAATCATAGCCAGGACAAGCAGGCCAAGCGAGCCAAACAGCGCAGCCTCGAGCGCATAAGAGCCGTAATAAGAATACGAGCCCGCGGCGCCAATTACCACGCCCTCCACCAGCGAAAGCACTACACCGATAATGGGAATGGCAGCGATAAACTCGAGCACGACCGAAATAACGCTCGAAAAGATTCCGAGACCAAACGACGTGGAACGCATCAACGGACGACCCATGCCGTCATCGATCTTAAGCGACAGGTCGCGACCCCACTCGATGCCAAAGCCCGAACCGCACACGCTCGCCACGTAGGCAGCCAAAAAGCCGATGGCAGCCGCAATACCGCCGATAACGGGGATGAACAGCACGAGTACCGACACGACACAGATAAGCGCCGGCAAAAAGGCAATCTGGCACACGCGCTGCAGCACGCCCGGAGTCTTGGTCATATCCTCAAACGCCTGAGCCGTGCAGCCCTTGGACGCGTTCGCGACAGGTTGAGGAACAAACTGCTGAGGCTGAGGCTGACCCTGAGGGGCGGAAGCTGCAGCACCGGCATTGGGGGCACCACACACGCCGCAGAACTTGTCGTTATCGCCCATGGGGGCGCCACACTGCGAACAGAACATCGAAATCATCCCTTCGTATCTAGAGCGAATCACCTGGATCGCAAACGATGTCATTGGCATCATTATCGCCCAATGTGGGGACAAATACTCTTAGATGACGTATTTGCAACGCGCGAGGCGCTTTTCGATTGTTTGATGAGTGCGTCCGCGTTAGTTCGTTCCGCGGAAACCCTTGCCGACGATCTCGGAGCTGTCGACGATCGTGATAAAGGCACCCGGATCGACCTCGCGCGCATAACGGCGCAGCTGCACGGCCTCGCGACGGCTCAGCACGCTCATGATCACCGTCACGCACTTGCCCGAGAAGGCACCGTAGCCGCGACTGATGGTCGCCGTACGGTTGAGATGCTTGACGATAAACTCCTCGACCTTAAGGGGCTCGGAACAAATGATCGTGCAGACCTTACGAAGATGAATGCTCTCGATGGCCTTGTCGACCACAAGCGTCTTGGCAAACAGGCCGAGCACGCAATACAGACCGATACGCGGACCATACAAAAAGGCCGCGATGGTCACGATGCCGATATCGACCAGCAACAGCGCGCGACCAATCTCGAGTGTGGTACGGCGTTTGAGGATCATAGCGAGGATGTCCGTGCCGCCCGTCGAGGCGCCGATATCAAAGACGATGGCGCTGCCGAGCGCCGGCAGAATCACGGCAAAGCACAGGTCGAGCCACATATCGCCCGTCATCGAGACACTGGTCGGGATAAAGAGCTCGAAAAGCGAAACATAGGCGGACAGCGCAAACGAGGCGAAGACGCTCCACAGGATTGCCTTGCGTTCCAAAAAGATAAAGCCCAAGACGACGAGAACCGCGTTGATAATCCACATAAAGACACCGACGGGCAGGGTCGGGAACAGCGTGGACAGAATGACCGACACGCCCGAGGTGCCGCCAAAAGCAAAGTGATTAGGGGTTTTAAACGCAACGATGGCAAAGGCCGTAAGAATCAGACCCAGATTGAGCTCGGCGAAAAAGCGCGGGAAGCCTGGCTCCTGGCTGCGCTTTTGGCCGGCACGCTCGCCGCGCTCGATATCGGTGCGATCGACCACGCGCTCCATCGGCACCACGGGAGGACGATGTAGCTCCTCGGCAGCTCGCGATGCCGCCTCTGCCGCGGCGGCCTCAATCGCCCATGCCTTGCTTTCTGTTTCGCGCTCGTCAGCCATTACGGCAACCCCTCGTTAACAATTTGGAAACAATGCGCCCATTAGGGTAACGCGGAACGCGACGATTGCAACCCCTAGTTAGACGAGTGGTATGCCTACATCGGGAGCGTACAGAAACGACCGGCCACGCTTTTGCTTGCGCGGTCGGCCGTTTAACGTTTTCGCAGATAAAACCTGCCAAAACAAACCTGTCCCTTTTTGGTAGGTTACTCGTGCTGGTTGGTGCGGTGCTCATACTCCTCGGGGGTGATGACATCCTCGATGCGCAGATTGACGCCTGCCACCTCAAGGCCGGTCATCGCAGCCAGACGCTCGGTCACGCGCGCCTTAACGTCGTCGAAAATCGCAGGCGCATAGGCGCCGTACTCGATAATGACGGAAATGTTGACGACCACGCGGTTGTCATCGGTGACCTCGACCGTCACGCCCTTGGTCAGATTCTCGGCACCGAACTGCTCCTGCACAAAGTGCATGAGGTTGCCCTTCATGCCCAGGACGTGCGGTACCTCGCGGGTGGCCATGGCGACGACCTTCTCGATCACACCGTTGGAATAGGTCAGCGAGTCCTCGGACTCGTCCGCTTCCCCATCATCCCCATCCGCATCGTCGGCGGGTTCGGCCTCGACGAGCGCCTCGTCCTCGAGCGTTACGTCCTCGGCCTCGGCGGTGACGGTCTCGTCTACCTCGAGCTCGGTATCGGCCACATCGACCTTCGTGTTAAAAGCCATGGTTCCTCCTTATGCCCACCGCACACGCGGCGGTCGAATACATGCTAGCGGCCGCTAAACAGACGGCCGAAGAAGTTGACGATCCCGTTCTCGCCGTCGCGGATCTGGCCAATCACGGCGCCGATCAGCACAAAGAAAGCGATGACGAGCGTATCCCACAGGCCAAGCGTGAGCACCAGCACGGCGAGCACAAAACCAGCGACGGCTCCAAGCGTGGTGTTGGGATGACGGACGGCATAGCTCCAGATGGCTGCCCCCGTACCCTTGATGAGACCCATGGCCTCATCAAAATCATCGGCGACCGCGTCATGTGACTCGGTACCCTCCACCTTGGGATCGACGACCTCGCCTGCCGGCGCGGCGCTCTGATCGATAGTCAGGCGCGGGGTGCGGACGGTCTTGTCTTGATTGGTATCACTCACCGGAAACCTCCACGGTCTGGACGGTAGTCTTGGACGGCAAAAAACGAACGCGTGCGGTCGTGCCCGGCGTGCCGAGCATGGTGTCGCAGGCCTCCTCGATACGTTGCTGCATCGCGGCTGCAAGGGAGGCCACGTCCCGGTCATCGAGTGCGATGGCGTCAACCTTAAAACGGACGTGCGATTCGTCGGAGCCCTGCACGCGCGCCTCGACATGCTCGATCATCACTCGGTCGTCGCGCTCTGCCGCGGTGCGGGCACACGAGGAGAGGGCAGCGAGCGTGACCTCGATATTGCGCTCCCCCGCCGGATGCACGCAGGACGGCTCGCGACGAGCAAACATCAGGCGGAAGAAACCCACGAGCACGCCGAGCGCCACGACACCGCCGCACGCCGTAACAACGATGCGAGGCAGCGGATCGCGCATCAGCAGCATAAAGCGATAGGTATATGGCCCCCAAAACTGGCAGACTAACGTACCCAGCGCCACGACGGCGGAGGCAAGATACACGATCGCCAGGGCTCGTTTGAGCACGCGCATGCAGCGCTCCCTTCAAATCTCGATCCACAGAATGCAAAACGATTCGCATCATTATAAAAGAGCCGGGTCCGGTGCCTCATGCACGCGGATCCGGCTCATCTATTCCACGAGGCTTGCATGCTCGCTTCATTATGCCCAGATATGCACGGCTCAATCCGTGCGGGCGCTACTCCTCCTCGAGGGCAGCGATGACCTCGTCGGTCATGTCCATGGTGCTGTAGACGTCCTGGACGTCGTCGAGCTCCTCAAGACGGTCGATGAGGCGCTGAACCTTCTTGGCGTCGGCGCCGGAGACCTCGGTCGGGGTGGTCGGGACCATGGTGGTCTCGGAGCCCTTGACCTGGACGCCCTGCTCCTCGAGTGCCTTGGAGACAGCCATGACGTCGTTGGCAGCGGTCCAGACGATCCACTCCTCGCCGGCGTCCTCGTAGTCCTCACCACCGGCCTCGGCGATCGCCATCATGAACTCATCCTCGTCACCGGCAGCACCGTTGGCGATCATGGTCTCCTTCTTGGCGTTCTCGTCCAGAATCTCCTTGGCAACGACGATCTGGCCCTTGCGCTCAAACTGGAAGGCGACGGAACCGGAGGTGCCCAGGTTGCCACCAGCGTGGGAGAAGGCGGAACGGACGTCGGCAGCGGTGCGGTTGCGGTTGTCGGTCAGGCAGTCGACGTAGACGGCGACACCGGCGGGACCGTAGCCCTCGTACACGATGTTCTCGTAGACGGCGGCGTCGGCACCCGAACCAAAGGCCTTATCGATAGCGGACTTGATCTTGTCCTTAGGCATGGACTGAGCCTTAGCCTTGGCAACGGCAGCGGCGAGGCTGGCGTTGTTCTCGGGCAGCGGGTCGCCGCCGAGACGGGCAGCAACGGTGATGTTGCGGCTGAGCTTGGAGAAGAGGGCGGAACGCTTGGCGTCCTGCGCGCCCTTACGATGCTTGGTTGTGGCCCACTTAGAGTGTCCGGACATACGTGTCTCCTATCGGTTTCGACCTAAAGCCCAGCGC
>CABSNH010000131.1 GCA_902478985.1 uncultured Collinsella sp. | reverse complement strand
GCGAACGTCCATAATGCGCTTGCATTAAATGTTGATGTATTAACATCTTATAGGAAAGCTTCTTATGTCTCAAAACGCACGTTCCCATCGAAAGCTCAAGATAGCCGGCGTCGTTGCGCTGGTGCTCGTTGTCGCGCTGCTGGGGTTTGCCGGCAACTTCTTGTTCGACTTTGCCCTGAATCCCCAAGCGCCCTACACCATGAAGATGATGCAGGATGGCAAGGACGCCGAAAAGGGCGAGCAGATGGACGCCGAGGAGGGCGAGGCACGGGCGTGGTTTAAGGAAAACCGCGAGAGCAGCAGCCTCACCGCGGACGATGGGACCGAGCTTGCCGCCTGGTATTTTGCTGCGTCGGAGAGCGCACACGACTACGCCGTCTGCCTGCATGGATATACCAACGAGCCCATCGGTATGGCCCGATACGTCAAGCGATTCCACGACCGCGGCATGAACGTACTCGCACCCGCCGCCCGCGCCCACGAGCGCTCCGGCGGCGACTATATCGGCATGGGCTGGCCCGAACGCCTCGACATCGTCGCATGGATCGAGCGAATCGTTCAGGCTGACCCCAAGGCGCGCATCCTGGTCTTTGGCGAATCCATGGGCGCGGCGACCGCCATGAACGTCGCGGGGGAATCTCTGCCCGCAAACGTGAAATGCATTATCGAGGACTGCGGTTATACGAGTGTTTGGGACGAGTTTTCTCTGCAGCTCAAGGACGTGTTCGGCCTGCCCAGCTTTCCCTTGCTCGATGTAGCAAACTTGGTGTGCAACGTGCGCGCGGGCTACGACTTTCATAAGGCGAGCAGCGTGAAACAGCTTAAGCGCGCGACGGTTCCCATGCTGTTTATCCACGGTGACCAAGACACCTTTGTGCCGTACAGCATGCTCGACCAAAACTACGACGCGTGCGCCAGCAAGGTCAAGCAAAAGCTCACCGTCCATGGCGCCACCCACGCCAAGAGCGCGCAGGTCGACCCCGAACTCTACTGGAACACGGTCGACGACTTCCTCGACGAGTATTTTTAGGCAAAAAGCAACGTCTGGGGTTTTGTTGCCAAAAATCGGTTTGTGGTCGGCGCTATTCGATTTTCCTCGCACTTCCAAAAAGCCGCCCGTGGGCGCTGTGCTCACTGGCGGCTTTTGCTCAACTTACGCTACAAAGGCGCTTATTTTGTCCAATAGCTAGGCGCTACTTGACCTCGATAAGCTCGTACTTGCTCGTGCCCAGGCCGATCTTCTCGGCATGCGCGATGCACACTCGCCAGTCGGTGTCGGGATGCGTGATGCAGAAGGGATCCTTGGCCTGCTCGCCCTCCAGATGCTCGTGGTTGTGCTCCATCTTGGCCGCGCTATCGGTGAGCTCGGTGTTTGGCAGCGGCTCGGATGCCATGACGGCATCGGCGCAGGCCTGGTCGATGGCGACCGGGTCGAAGCTCGCGAACATGCCGATGTCGTTGACGATAGGCGTATCGTTTTCGGGATGGCAATCGCAATTGGGGCTGATATCCATGGCAAGCGAGATATGGAAGCTCGGGCGACCGTCGACGACGGCCTTGGTGTACTCGGCGATCTTGCAGTTGAGCACGTCGGCCGCGGCGTCATAGCCGGGCTTGATGCAGTCCTGGTTGCATGCCGCAATGCAGCGACCGCAGCCCACGCAGCGATCGTGGTCGATGGTGGCCACGTGCACCGTGCGGGTGTTGCCGTTGGCAAGCTCGCGCTCGCGGGTGTCGTTGAACGAGACAGCGTCGTGCGCGCAGATCTTTTCGCAGGCACGGCAGCCAACGCAGTGCTCGGTCGAGACGTTCGGCTTGCCGGCGGCATGCTGCTCCATCTTGCCGGCGCGGCTGCCGCCGCCCATGCCCAGGTTCTTCATGGCGCCGCCAAAGCCGGCCTGCTCATGACCCTTAAAGTGGGTGAGGCTGATCACGATATCGGCATCCATGAGCGCCTGACCGATCTTGGCCTCGTGCACGTACTCGCCGCCCTCGACCGGAACAAGCGCCTCGTCGGTGCCCTTGAGGCCGTCGGCAATGATGATCTGGCAACCCGTAGCATACGGGGTAAAGCCGTTCTGGTAGGCGGTATCGATGTGCTCGAGCGCGTTTTTGCGGCTACCGACATAGAGCGTGTTGCAGTCGGTGAGGAAGGGCTTGCCGCCCAGCTCCTTCACGACATCCGCGACGGCGCGGGCGTAGTTGGGGCGCAAAAAGCTCAGGTTGCCCAGCTCGCCAAAGTGAATCTTGATGGCGACGAACTTGTTCTCGAAGTCGATCTGCTCGATACCGGCGTGACGGATGAGGCGCTTGAGCTTGTCGAGCTGGCTCTCGCGAGCATGCGTGCGCAGGTTGGTGAAGTACACCTTAGCGGGTGCAGTTGCGGTCATAGATCTATCCCCTCGGTCTATATGGCGTTACAGACATAGAGGATGGTACCAGTTAAAGCAGAGTTAAAGTCAAGTACGGCACCTAGTCATTGGGGACGTTCTTAAATGACTACTCTTGGACTTTGAGGGCTTCGGCCAGACTGACGCGCTTGATGGAGCGCGTGTGCAGCAGCGCCACGACCAGGTAGGTCGCAAAGCCGATTCCTGCGCACGCCGCCATGGACCAAGCGGGCACGTAGATCTCGATATTGCCGTTATAGGCGAGCAGCATCGAGCGGAAGATGGCCGTTAGCGAGCCAATAATGACCGGCAGGCTCAGCACGAGTGACGCTGCCACGCACAACGTGATCGAGCGGATGTACAGATGCGAAATCTCGCTATCGCGATAGCCGAAGACTTTCATGTAGCTGATCGAACGGGCGCTGTGGTCGATCACAGCCTTGGTCAGCAGGTACATAAACAGCAAGAAGATGAACACCGCAAGCCCAACCATCATGCCGATCATTTTGCTCATCATGCCGATGAACTGGTCGCCCACGGCGCGCATGTCGTCGGGCGTGGTATCGCCGGCAAAGTAGCGCGCGTCGAGGTCGAGCTTCTCATCGCTCACATAGCCGTTAAAGTAGGCCGCATCGTTGTCAAACAGCTCGTTAAAGTCTTCGATACTCATATAGACATTCATATCCGACTTAGAGCCCCAAACGCAGTCCTTGCCCACGTACTCAAAGGAATAATTCTCGCCCTCGTACTTGTCGCGAAGCTTAACCTTCTGGCCCTCGCTCCAGCCAAACTTGTCGAGTAAGCCACCGCCAAAGACGACGCGTCCGTCGCCGACGTCCAGCCCTTTCCAGTAGCGCGAATCGGGCGAGATGCCGTAGACAGAAATCGTCTCCTCGCCATTACCATCGCCGCGGTCGTATTGCAGCTGGTAAACGGCATATTTCTCGGCCTGCGCGATTGCGCCCGCGCCGTTGTCAATCGTGTTGACCGGGTGAATGTCGTCGTTGTCGGTGTCGATCTTAGAGGCCTTGTCAATCAGGTCGATAGCCTCGTCGCGGTTGCAGCCGAGGATATCGGCAAGGTCATCGAGGCGCGCATAAAGCGCATCCTTCTTGTCCTGAACCTTGGCGAGCGCGTCCTGCGCCGCGGCCAAGCTCTCGGCAGACGGAGCGCTGGTCGCGGCATCGGCTGCCGCCTGCGCCGCATCGGCCGCGTCGTCAAGCTCGTCATCGGCATCCTGAGCGGCGGAAAGCAGCGCGCCGTCAACCGACTGCAAGCGCTCGAGTGCCGACCACTGCTCGCGCTCCTCGGCAGTACCCTCGAGCTCCAGCGGCGCCTTGAGCGTGTACTGGTGTTCGGCGACCAGGCTTGTCTCGAGGTTGTCCGCATAGTGCGTCATCGTGGGCAAAATCGCCAGGCCAAAGAGCAGCAGCAGCGACGCAAACGCAATGCCCACGAAGAGCGTGGCGAAGTTGCCCAGGTTGCGCAGGAAGATACGCAGGCGGAAGCGGGAAACAAAACCCATGCGCTCCGGCAGCTGCAAGCCGCGCTTGGTGCCCGATTTGCCGCTCGCCTCGTGACGAAGGAACTGCAACGGCGTCTTGCCCATCTTGCGAAGCAGGCCCACCAGCGTGATGAGGATGAGCGCGGCGGCGGGAACCACGGCGCACTTCACAAAGATCTCCCAGCTCCAGTACACCTGGAAGGGCGGCAGGCTATACGAACCGTAATAGAGGCTGCGCATGGGCTCGGTAAAGAACACAACGCCGAGCGCAGTGCCCAAAAGCGCCGCGACCACGCCCACGATAGCGGGAAGCGCAAGGTAGTGCAGCACGATCTCGCGTCGACGATAGCCGCTGGCGAGCAGCGTGCCGATGATGGCGCTCTCCTCCTCGATGGTGGCGTCGGTAAGGACCACAAAGACGAACGCCATGATCACGATGATGATGTCGAGCAGCGTCATCCACATCATGGAGTCGCCGTCTACGTCGTCGCGCGCATAGCCAATGCCCTGGTTGGAATCGGCGTCGATGAGGTCATCCACGCGCGCATCGGCGTCGGTCAGCGCCTCGACCATATCCTGCTCCGCATCGATGCGATCCGCGGTGGGGAGGTCGCGATCGGCAAAGGTAAAGGAGTAGGTGTAGGCGGGCGCGCCGCCGGCATCCTCGAGCGCGGCAAAGCCGGCATCGGTGACCTCGGCCACGCCGTACGTGATGGTGTTCACCGTAAAGTCCGAATTGTTGAGGAACAGCGCCTGGCTATCGGGCTGGGTCATGATGCCGCAGATGGTGTAGGTGCGGCCCTCGAGCTCGACCTTATCGCCCACGGCGAGGCCGTTGTTGGTGGCAAAGACACGGTCGATTGCCACCTCATCGTCCGTTTTGGGCTCCTTGCCCTCACAGTAGGACGCGATATCGACCTTGGTGCGGTGCGCAT
>CABSNH010000130.1 GCA_902478985.1 uncultured Collinsella sp. | reverse complement strand
GAACATCAGGGAGGTTGCGGACGATGGATAAGCTCGATGCCATGACGAAACAAGTCAGGGACTTTTGTGATGCACGCGACTGGCGCAAATATCACACGCCAAAAGAGCTTGCCATCGGCATGGCAACTGAGTCCTCCGAGCTCCTTCAGCTCTTTCGTTTTGTGAGCGACGAGCGCATTGCAGAAATGTTCGAAGACACCGAGCAACGCCAAGCTATCGAAGACGAAGTCGCCGACACGCTCCTTTTCCTTCTGCGTTTCTCAGATTTAAATGAAATCGACCTGCCAGCGGCGCTTTCGTCTAAGCTCAAGCGCAATGGCGAGCGCTACCCCGTCGACGCATCATCTAACGAATACAGAAAGGCGAACCATCATGAGTAATGAGTTCGCCCTTCGGCAATACACGCTTCCCCTACCCCAGCCCTTTGAGACAAGCGAATCGCTTCAGGACTTTGGCACGCCAAAGCCTGGAGCCCATCATGACGAGAGTTGGCCTGTCCTTTACATTCTTACCAACAGCAGAAACAAGACGGCATACATCGGCCAAACAACCAATTACCAGCGCCGTATGAAACAACACGCTGCAAACGTGGACAAGGACTTCGACCGGACCCTTCTGATCGACAATCCCACCTTCAACCAATCCGCAACGTTCGAGTTCGAGAATCGACTTATTGAGCTGTTCTGTGCCGACGAAAAATACCAGGTCACCAATGCCAACAACGGCTATGCCCAATTCGATTATTTTGAGCGGCCTCAGTATCGCCAGAGGTTCCGAGACCTCTGGACAAAGCTTCGCGAAGAAAACTACGCGATTCATCCGATTGAAGAGCTCGAGAACTCCGATCTGTTCAAGTTCTCGCCTTTCAAGACGCTTACGCCCGACCAATACGAAACGATCGAGACGATTTTTAAACGTCTCGAACAGGAGCATGAAGACGTAAAACATGGCGGCTCAAAAAGAGAACGTATAACCGTCGTGAATGGCGCGCCGGGAACAGGTAAAACAATCCTCGCCATCAGTCTCATGTTCAAAATCAAAAATGAGCCCAACCTTTCCGGCCTGCGAGTCGGTTTTGTCACCCCCATGGATTCCCTGAAAAAGACCCTCAGGAAACTCACGCACTTCCTTCCAGGGTTAAAGCCTGGCGATATCTTGAGCCCCAGTGACGTAACCAAAAATGATCGTTATGACATCCTACTTGTCGATGAAGCACATCGACTGGGTAATTATCTAAGCATGGGCTCCGGCATCAAGGCCTTCTATAGCACTTGTGATCGTCTTGACCTTCCGCACACAAGCAACCAAGTTGACTGGATATTCAAATGCTGCGACAAGGCATATCTGTTTTATGACCCCAAGCAGCAAGTCAGGGCATCCGGCCTCAATCGAGACGGTCTTGAGCGGCGACTTAACCAACTCGAAGAAGAGGGCATTGAAACTGAAGAGTTCAGCCTAAGCACGCAAATGCGAGTACGCGGCGGCGATGAGTATCTCGACTTTGTATATGATCTACTCGATAACAAAGCGTATATGCATGCCGGCATGAAATTCAAGAATCTCTTTTCATCGGAGCCTTACGATTCGCGAACCGGGGATCCGAACAGCGATACCCCCAGATACCAGTTTGGAATCGTCAACCAATTTGAGGATTTCTGTTCCCTACAGCAAGCCAAGGAAGAAGAAGTTGGTCTATCCCGCATGACGGCAGGTTTTGCGTGGAAGTGGGAAACGAAGAAACACAAAGACGCGTTCGACATCGTCATTGAGGGCATCCCTAAACGTTGGAACTCGAGTCAAAAGGATTGGGTTAACTCCCCCAACGCCGTCAACGAGGTCGGATGCATCCACACGGTACAGGGCTACGACCTCAACTACGGCTTCGTAATTCTGGGGCCAGACATTTACTACGACAACGACAAAGGGGGCGTCTGCGTTAACAAGGCAAACTTCAAAGATACCGTCGCAAAGAAAAAGGCAAGCGACGACGACCTACGAAAGATTATCGTCAACGCCTACTACGTTCTCATGACGCGCGGCATGTTGGGAACGTATCTCTATGTGTGCAATACGGCGCTCAAGGAGTATTTGTCACGGTATATCCCGGTGATATAGACCTAACGACCGCCCTCCCCCATGTAACCATCCTGCAAATCATAGCGGCGCACTCGAGTTTTACCGTGATGCGGTCGCGCCTGGCGCTCCACTGTGCTAAAGTATCCCGAACGTTCAAACGACTACGAGGGGGAACTAGAAGATGGCACGTGTGCACAACTTCTCAGCTGGCCCGGCCGCGCTGCCTACAAGCGTGCTCGCCGAGATCGCCGACGAGATGATGGACTACCGCGGTTGCGGCATGTCCGTGCTCGAGATGAGCCATCGATCTAGCATGTACCAGCAGATCATCGACGACGCCGAGGCAACCCTGCGCCGCCTGCTGAGCATCCCCGACAACTACCGTGTCCTGTTTTTGCAGGGCGGCGCCACGCTGCAGTTTGCGGGCATCCCCATGAACCTCATGCGCCGCGGCCGCGCCGGCTACGTCGTGACCGGCAACTTTGCCAACAAGGCGTACAAGGAGGCCGCCAAGTACGGCGAGGTCGTGCTGCTCGCGAGCTCCGAGGACACCAACTTCGACCGCATTCCCACCATGTCCGACGTCAACGCGCGCATTGCCGCCGAGGCCGCGGGCGACGGGCTCGACTACGTCTACATCTGCCAGAACAACACCATCTTTGGCACCATGTACCACGAGCTGCCCACTTGCGGCGATGTGCCGCTGGTCGCCGATGTCTCGAGCTGCTTTCTGTCGCAGCCGCTCGACGTCGAGCGATACGGGCTCATTTACGCCGGCGCGCAGAAAAACGCCGGCGCCGCGGGCGTGACCGTGGTCATCGTGCGCGACGACCTCATCGCCGAAGGCCCCGCCTTTGCGCAGACGCCGCAGTACCTGGACCTCAAGACCCAGGCCGCCAAGGGCTCCATGCTCAACACGCCCAACACCTTTGGCATCTATGTGTGCGGCAAGGTGTTCCACTGGGTCGAGGAGACCGGCGGACTCGCCGCCATGGCCGAGCGCAACTGGGCCAAGGCCAACCTGCTCTATAACCTGCTCGAGCACAGCGAGCTGTTCCATGGCACCACGCAAGCCGACAGTCGCTCCATCGCCAACGTTACCTTCCGCACCGGCGACACCGAACTCGACGCGGCCTTTGTCGTAGGCGCTGCCGAGCACCAGATCCAAAACGTCAAGGGCCATCGCCTCGTCGGCGGCATGCGCGCCAGCGTGTACAACGCCGTAACCATGGAAGACGTGCAGGCCCTGGCCTCGTACATGAAGGACTTCGAAGCGCAGCATAGTTTGAGCCCGCGATCTAACTAGCCCGCAACGCGCGGGCCGACCAGCCACTTCAAACCACCTGTTTAAACCAAACCTGCTAAGGAGTTTTTCATGCGCAAGATTAAGACCATCGACGACATCACTAAAGACGGCAAAGTCGAGTTTGGCGAGGGCTACGAGTTTGTGGACACCGCCGAGGAGGCCGACGCCATCCTGATGCGCTCGACCGACCTGCACGGCTACAAGCTGCCCGAGGGCATCCGCGCCATCGCCCGCTGCGGCGCCGGCGTCAACAACATCCCCGTCGAGGAGTACGCCAAGAAGGGCGTCGTCGTCTTTAACTCCCCCGGCGCCAACAGCAACGCCGTCAAGGAGCTCGTCCTTGGCATGCTGGTGCTCTCGAGCCGCGGCGTCGTGCAGTCGATGAATTGGGTGCGCGACAACGCCGACGACCCCGAGATTCAGGTCGACGCCGAAAAGGCCAAGAAGGCCTTTGTGGGCCGCGAGCTCAAGGGCAAGCGCATCGGCGTTATCGGTCTGGGCAACGTAGGCTCCAAGGTCGCCAACGCCTGCGTCGATCTGGGCATGGATGTCTACGGCTACGATCCGTTCATTTCCGTCGAGCACGCGTGGGTGCTGAGCCGCGAGGTGCAGCGCGTGGGCACGCTCGAGGACCTCTGCCGCGGCTGCGACTACCTCACCGTGCACGTGCCCAGCAAGGCCGACACCATCGGCATGATCAGTACCGAGCAAATCAACCTGCTGGCACCCGACGCCGTGCTCATCAACTACGCGCGCGAGACCACCATTGACGAGGACGCCGTCCACGCCGCCCTGCGCGAGGGCAAGCTTAGCTGGTTTAGCTGCGACTTTGCCACGCCCAAGACCGTCAAGATGCCCAATACGTTTATCACCACGCACTCGGGCGCCGGCACCGGCGAGGCCGAGGCCAACTGCGCCGACATGGCGATCAGCGAGCTCAAGGATTACCTGGAAAACGGCAATATCGCGCACAGCGTCAACTACCCCGCCTGCAGCATGGGCAAGGCGCGCGCCGCGAGCCGCATCGCCTGCCTGCACGCCAACGTGCCCAACATGATCGGCCGGATCACGGCCATTCTCGCCAAGGACAACGCCAACGTGCAGCGTATGACCAACGAGTCCGCTGGCGAGAACGCCTACACCATGTTCGACACCGACGAGCACCTGAACAGCAGCACCATCGAGGCGCTCAAGCAGATTCCGTCGATGTATCGCGTGCGCGTGATCAAGTAGCGTCGGCGCCAAGCCTGCCAGACAGACCACGAAGTCCATTCGGCCCCCGTTTTCACGAAACGGGGGCCGATTTCGTTGCTCCGGCTGGTTTTGAAAATGCTACCCATAATAAGTTTTTTCGGATAATCGACAGTGAGGCCCTAGTCGCTAAGCACAACTGCTTTTACAAACAGCTTTATCAGGGGTTTTAGTAGGTAAAAATCGATCTCTATATGCCAAACTAATGTTGACTGTCCATTTTCCGAAATAACTTGCTCTAGGTAGCAC
>CABSNH010000129.1 GCA_902478985.1 uncultured Collinsella sp. | reverse complement strand
CAGTTCGCTCTGCGCTTCTGGCTCATGAACTGGTCCTACAAGCTTGGCACCAGCGCTATTGACGCTCTGACCGCCAACATGCAGGCCTTCACGCGTGCCGCTTCCATCATGGGCGTCTTCGTCGTCGGTTGCCTGGTCGTCACCATGGGTGGCACCCAGATCAACCTCCAGATCCCCAACGGCACCACCCGTGGTCTCTCCGCTACTACCGTGATCGTCTCCGAGAAGGAGGCCGAGAACTTCACCGGTATGGAGGGCATCGATACCGAGACCGCTGAGGCCGGTACCATCGCCATGACCGATAAGGACGGCAACGCCCTTACCGCTTCCGATGCCGACGGCAACGCTGTCGAGTGCGGCGTCACCGATCTGGGTAACGGCATGGAGTCCGTGACCTACGGCACCGTTACCGAGGATCCGGTCAACTTCTCTGTTGCCGACACCCTCAACACCATCGTCCCGAAGCTCGTCCCGCTTATGCTTACGCTGCTGCTTTACTACATGTTCGCTAAGCACAGCTGGACCCCGACCAAGGGCATTCTCCTGCTCTTCGTCCTTGGCATCCTGGGCGCTGGCCCGCTTGGTCTCTGGCCGAGCATCTGGTAAGGCTCTAGCTTGAGGGGTGTGTCCCTACGCGGCTCACACCCCGACCCCTTAAGCCATGTGTATGTTAAAAGCCGCGTGCTCGAAAGAGCGCGCGGCTTTTGTTTTCTTAATGATTCGGGTGTGGCAGACAGATAATGCATAACACCCTAGGTAGTTAGCCGAATTCGAGCAAAAGGGAGGATAGGATGGCGATCGGAGCGCGTAAGCAACCGCTGTACGATCAGCTGGTCGATATTCTGACCGAAAAGATTGACCATGAATATCGCGCCGGTGACATGATTCCTTCCGAGCGCGAACTTTCGGAGCGCTATGGTCTCTCGCGCACTACGGTACGCCTGGCTCTGCAGGAACTGGAGCGTTTAGGACTGGTGGTTCGGCAGCACGGTCGCGGTACCTTTGTGACCGACCGTTCGGCAAAGGCAACCAATCTTATGCAGTCCTACAGCTTTACCGAGCAGATGCGCGCGATGGGTCGAGAACCCGAGACCACGATTCTCGAGTTTTGCGAGATGGAGGCCGATAAGAATCTGGCCGAGCATATGGGATTGCGCATCGGTGATCGCATTTTTAAGCTCAAGCGCCTTCGTTCTGCCGACAACATGCCCATGATGGTCGAACGCAGCTATCTACCAGTTCGTCAATTTCTGTCCCTAAAGCGACCGCTGCTGGAGCGCAAGCCGCTTTACGATGTGATTGAGCAAGACTTTCAGCAAAAGATACGCGTGGCCGAAGAGGAGTTCTATGCGAGCATAGCCCGTCCCACCGATGCCCACCTTTTGGGAATTGTCGAGGGCTCGCCTGTGCTCGATTTGGTCAGGACTACGTATAACGAGTCAAACGAGGTTGTGGAGTACACACTCTCGGTTGCTCGTGCCGATCAGTTTAAATACAAGGTTTACCACCAGCGCAGTAACTAGTGGTCGCATCGTTTCCATATGGTGATTCTTTGCATTTAACTGGTTACTACCAGATAACCAACCGAAGTGTATAATTGCACGTCAGAGGATTACTTCTAGAGAGAGGTATTAGAAATGTTCGAGAAGAGTGTCGAGGAGCTCACCGAGCTCGGCGCCCAGATCACCACGGCCGAGATTGCTCAGCAGCCCGAGCTTTGGCGTGATACGCTCAACATCTATCGCGAGAACAAGGAGGCCATCGAGGCCTTCCTGGCCGAGGCTCGCGCTATGGGCGAGGGTCGTCTGTCCGTTGTCTTCACCGGTGCCGGTACGTCCGACTACGTTGGCGATACCTGCGCCCCGTACCTGCGTCACGCTGGCAACACTGATCTCTACGACTTTAAGCCCATCGCCACGACCGACATCGTGAGCGCCCCGCGCGACTTCCTGCGCGCCGAGGATCCCACGCTCGTGGTTTCCTTTGCCCGCTCTGGCAACAGCCCCGAGAGCCTTGCCGCCGTTGCCGTTGCCAAGGAGCTCGTCCACAACGTCAAGTTCCTCAACATCACCTGCGCTCCCGAGGGCAAGCTTGCCGTCGAGTCTGCCGATGATCCCAATGCGCTGACGCTGCTCATTCCGCGCGCCAACGACAAGGGCTTCGCCATGACCGGTTCTTATTCCTGCATGACCCTGCTCTCCACCCTTATTTTCGACACTGCCTCTGACGAGCAGAAGGCCGAGTGGGTCGAGACCATCGCCAAGATGGGCGAGGAGGTCATCTCCCGTGAGCCCGAGATCGCCGATTACCTGGCTGGCGACTTCAACCGCGTGACCTACTTGGGTTCTGGCTCCTTCGGTGGCCTTGCTCAGGAGAGCCAGCTCAAGATCCTCGAGCTCGCTCACGGTCTGGTCGCTACTTCCTACGACACCTCCATGGGCTATCGTCACGGACCTAAGTCCTTCGTCGACGATAAGACGCTCGTCTTCGTGTTCGTCAACAACGACGCCTACACCCGTCAGTACGACATCGACATCCTCAACGAGATCGGTGGCGACGAGATCGCTCAGCACACCATCGCCGTTCAGCAGGAAGGTGCCACCGTCTATGAGGGTGAGTCCTTCACCTTTAAGGGCTACGAGGCACTTCCCGAGGGTTACCTTGCTCTGCCGTTCGTGATGTTTGCCCAGGCTATCAGCCTGCTCAACTCCGTCCGCGTGGGCAACACGCCCGATACGCCGAGCCCCACCGGCACGGTCAACCGCGTGGTTAAGGGCGTGACGATTCACCCCTTCACCGCTTAATCGCGTCCCCCTGTAAGGGCGCCCGTCCGCTCATAACGGCGGGCGGGCGCTTTTTGTTTTTACATGGACCGGGTATAAGCATTACCACAGTCAACTGCTTTAGAAGCAAGGAGTGCATATGAGCACGTACGCAATTAAGGCTGACAAGTTCTTCTTGCCGGCAGGCCCGCAACTGGGCGGCTATCTTATGGTCGAGGATGGCGTTTTTGGCGCCTGGCAGGCCGACGAGCCCTCTTGCGAGATTAAGGACTACACGGGATCGTGGATCGCACCGGGTATGGTCGATACTCACATCCATGGCTTCTATAACCACTCGACTACCGATAACGATCCCGAGGGCATTGATATCAGCTCGACCGAGCTCGCCCGTCGCGGTACCACCAGCTGGCTGCCCACGACGTTCACCGATGGCGTCGAGCAGATCAAGGATGCCTGCGCCGCCATCGCCCAGGCGGACGAGGGTCGCGGCCCTGACTTCTGCGGTGCTCGCATTCAGGGCATCTATCTGGAGGGCCCCTTCTTTACCATGAAGCACGTGGGCGCGCAGAACCCCGCTTATCTTATCGATCCCTCCGAGGAGGTCTTCGATCAGTGGCAGGAGGCTGCGGGCGGTCGCATCGTTAAGAGCGCCATGGCGGCCGAGCGCGACGGTGCCGCTGCTTATGCGGCTGCTCTGAATGCCAAGGGTGTGGTGACCAGCATCGGTCACTCCGACGCCACCTACGATGAGTGCATCGCCGCCATCAACGCCGGTGCCAGCTGCTTTACGCATACCTATAACGGCCAGCGCGGGCTGCATCACCGTGAGCCCGGTGTCGTGGGCGCTGCCATGTCCACGCCCGAGACCTACGCCGAGATCATCTGTGACGGCAAGCACGTAAACCCTGCCGCCATCAAGGCGCTGCTGCAGGCAAAGGGCTGGCAGCACACGGTACTCATCACCGACTGCCTGGGTTGCGGCGGCATGCCCGAGGGCAGCTACACCAGTGGCGGCATGGACGTCATCATGAAGGACAACCTGTGCTGGCTCGCCGACGGCAAGAGCATTGCCGGCTCGGTGCTCACGCTTGCCCAGGGCGTCAAGAACATCGTCGACTGGGGCATCGCCAGCGCCGATATCGCCATTCGCATGGCAACTGAGGTGCCGGCACGCTCCGCGCACATCGAGGATAAGTGCGGCAGCATCATGCCGGGTCGCGACGCCGACTTTGTCGTGTTCGACCATGAGCTCACCCTCGTCGAGACGTATGTTGGCGGCCAGAGCGTCGGCAACGCCTTTACCGAGTAACGATAGAAAAAGACGGCGGGCCCGAATCTGCTCGGACCCGCCGTATGGGTTAAACGCTCAAAAGCACCTTAACAGTTACAGCTTGTTAGCGATCTTCTTTGCCGTGCGCTTGACGCCGGCCACAAGACCCCCCGCGGGATGCTCCTTTTCGTATGCTAGACGCTTCTCGCGCTTGGCGTACTCTTCGACGATGATGTCGCCATACTCGTCTTCGATCTTGTCGAAGAAGTCGACGGCGCCCTTAATTTCCTCAGCGGTCGGGTGTCCCTTCTGGACGCCGCCGGTAATCTTGAACGGACCCCACGTGTCAAATCCGGGGCAGCCGTAGACACCCATAAAGATGGCCTGCCTCATGCGGCAGATGCCATCGATATCCTTGCCGTACCACTTGTTTTTGCCACCGTAGGTCATAAGGCCAAACACCTTGTCCTGCGGCTGCAGCACGTTCGTGAGCACGCGCGCCATATCTTTGTCGATCTCGGAGTAATAGATGCCCGTGGCGACACCGATCAGATGGTATTCGTGCAGGTCGGGGTACTCGTTTTTACCGAGTGACTTCACGTCGAGGGTATCGATTTCGGGGTGTGCCTCAACGATGGCGTCCACGAGCTTTTTCGTATTGCCGTGGTGGCGTGAGGCATAAAGGATGATGGTTCGCATAAGAAGGCCTTTCAGCTGTAATTGCATCAATGTCTGTATGGTACCCCGTTGCATGCCTGGGAAACCGGACGCATCGATGAACGTGCGGGTTTGTCCTTTGGTCAGGGCCGAGACGGGTTCTTGCGAGCAAAAA
>CABSNH010000128.1 GCA_902478985.1 uncultured Collinsella sp. | reverse complement strand
AATAGTGCGGTTACAACGACGTAATGCACTCAATGCAAGAAAGGATCCGCATGGCAAGCCTGTCGGATGAAATCTCGTCGCGCCGCACATTCGCGATCATCAGCCACCCGGACGCCGGTAAGACCACGCTTACCGAGAAGCTGCTGCTCTATACCGGCAGCATCCAGACCGCCGGCTCGGTCAAGGGCAAGAGCTCGGCCAAGCATGCCGTTTCGGACTGGATGGACATCGAGAAGGAGCGCGGCATTTCCGTTACCTCCTCGGTGCTGCAGTTCACCTACAACGGCGCCTGCGTCAACATCCTCGATACCCCCGGCCACCAGGACTTCTCGGAGGATACCTACCGTACCCTTATGGCCGCCGACGCCGCGGTCATGGTCATCGACGGCGCCAAGGGCGTCGAGGCCCAGACCAAAAAGCTCTTTAAGGTCTGCACGCTGCGCCACATTCCCATCTTCACCTTTGTGAACAAGCTCGACCACGAGGCCCGCGATCCGTTTGAGCTCATGGAAGAGATCGAGAATGTCCTGGGCATCAATACGTATCCCATGAACTGGCCGATCGGCAGCGGCCGCAACTTCCGCGGTGTGTTCGATCGCCAGACCCGTCGCGTTATCGCCTTTGAGGGCGACGGCCACGCCAACGCCACCAAGAAGGTCGCCGAGGTCGAGGCCGAGCTGGGCGATCCTTCCATGGACGAACTCATCGGCGAGGAGAACCATAAGAACCTGATGGACGACATCGAGCTGCTCGATGGTGCCGGCGACGAGCTCGACTTGGATGCCGTGGCCTGCGGCAAGCTAAGCCCGGCGTTCTTTGGCTCGGCGCTCACCAACTTTGGCGTGGAGCCCTTCCTCAAGGAGTTCCTGCGCCTGGCCCCGACGCCGCGCGCCTATACCGATACGCTCACCAACGAGCCGGTCGATCCCTGCCGCGACGACTTTAGCGGCTTTGTGTTTAAGATCCAGGCCAACATGGACAAGAACCACCGCGACCGCATCGCCTTTGTGCGCATTTGCTCGGGCAAGTTCGAGCGCGGCATGGACGCCTTCCACGTGCAGGGCAACCGCAAGCTCAAGCTTGCCACGGGTACCTCGATGATGGCCGATGACCGCGCCATCGTGGACGAGGCGTATGCGGGCGATATCGTGGGCCTGTTCGATCCGGGTATCTTTAGCATCGGCGACACCGTGTGCTCCGGCAAGCGCCACGTGCAGTATCCGCAGATCCCGACGTTTGCCCCCGAGATGTTCGCTCGCATTACGCAGGTCGATACGCTCAAGCGCAAGCAGTTCGTCAAGGGCATGGAGGAGCTTGCCCAGGAGGGAGCTATCCAGATCTTCCGCGAGCTGGGTGCCGGTATGGAGAGCGTCATCGTGGGCGTGGTCGGCGTGCTGCAGTTTGAGGTACTCGAGCGCCGCCTCAAGGCCGAGTACCGTGTTGAGGTTCGTCGCCAGCCGCTGCCCTATACGGACATCCGCTGGATCCAGAACGACCCCGACACCATCGATATCCCGGGCCTTTCGCTCACGCGCGACACCCTGCGCGTCGAGGACATGCGCGGCGGCAAGCTGCTGCTGTTCACGAGTCCGTGGAACGTGGATTGGGCAACCGACCACAACCCCGACCTTATCCTGTCGGAGTTTGGCAACGTGACCTTTTAACGCATCGGCGCGGTGACCCTGCGGGGCTGCCGCGCCATTTACTTGCCTGATGCGGTGTGAGCGGCTATCATACCCACCGTCGTCTCAAGACCGGGGCGTCCGAGCAGTTCGGGTCCGATATCCTGCTCGTTAAACCTAAAACCAAAGGAGTACATAATGATCAAGAAGGTCATGGAGGACTACAAGGTCCTGTTGCGGAGCATTCCCGCGGCAACGGTTTCGCTGTTTTTCGTGAGTGTCATCATGATGAACCTGCTGGCCAACAAAGAGCTCATCAGCCTGCCGTATCTGGCACTCGATTGCGGCTTTGTGGTGAGCTGGGTTTCGTTTTTGTGCCAGGACATGATCTGCAAACGCTTTGGCGCCAAGGCATCCATCAAAATCTCTATCCTCGCGCTGCTGGTCAACCTGGCCGTGAGCCTGTGCTTTTGGGCATGCTCGCTCACGCCCGGTATGTGGGGCGCCTACTACGACACGGGCATGATCGAGGTTAACACTGCCCTTAACGCTACCATCGGTGGCACCTGGTACGTGGTGCTGGGCTCTTCGCTGGCAATGCTCGTCTCTGCCGTGGTTAACTCCACGCTCAACCAGTCGCTCGGCCGCATGCTCAAAAAGAATAATTTTGCGAGCTTCGCCTTCCGCTCCTATGTGTCCACGGGTGTTGGCCAGTTTATCGACAACCTGGTCTTTGCCATTGTGGTGAGCCACACGTTCTTTGGTTGGACCTGGGTGCAGGTCCTTATGTGCTCGCTGACCGGCGCTGTCGCCGAGCTGCTGTGCGAGGTCTTCCTGAGCCCCGTGGGCTACAAGGTCGTGCGCGGCTGGGAGCGCGAGAATGTGGGTTCCGAGTACCTCGAGCGCCACGCAACCGCCTAAGGAGCAAGTATGCGGGTTTTGATCACGGGCGCTTCGGGCGGTATCGGAGCCGCGTGCGTGCAGCGGTTTTTGGACGAGGGCCACGAGGTCGTGGGCTTTGATCTGCTGCCGGCGGCGATCGAACACGAGCGCTACCGCCATCTGATCGTTGATGTACGCGAGCCGGACTCGTTTCCAGGCGATCTTGAACCCCAGGTAATCGTGAACGTTGCCGGTACGCAGGATTCGGCCGACGATATTGCTGCCAACCTGCGTGGCACCATCAACGTGACCGAGCACTACGCCTTTGTGGGGGAGGGGCTTGCCGCCAAGCCGACACTGGCTATCAAATCCGTGGTCAATGTGGGGTCGGCGAGCGGACATACGGGATCGGAGTTTCCCGCCTATGCTGCCAGCAAGGGCGGCGTTATCGCCTACACCAAGAACCTTGCAAACCGCCTGGCACCGCAGGCTATCGCCAACAGTGTGGACCCGGGCGGCGTTATCACGCCGCTCAACCGTTGCGTGATGGAAGACGAACACCTGTGGAACCAGATTATGGAGCTCACGCCGCTTAAACGCTGGGCCACCGCCCAAGAGATCGCCGAGTGGATCTACTTTGTGGGCGTGACCAACCGGTTTATGACCGGGCAGAGCCTGCTGATCGATGGCGGCGAGGCCGGCCGCACACAATTTATTTGGCCCGAATAGGAAACGCGCCCGATGGAAAGCCGTCGGGCGCGTTTTTGATGTATCGATTTTTAGCTGAGGCAAGTCCAGTTGACGGGGGTCGAGCCGTGCTGTTCGAGTAGCCGATTGGCAGCGGAGAAGGGGCGCGACCCCATAAAAGCGGGGAGTTCTGCCGTGGCACGGTTGGCCGAAAGCGGCGAGGGGTGCGTAGAGGCCAGGCAGAACTTGCCGGTTGCCTTGCCCGCGCCGATTGCGGCGAGCTTGCCTTCGACCATCTGCTGGGCAAAGCGGCCCCATGCCAAAAAGACGACCGGCTGGGGCAGCTGGCAGCAGCGTTCGATAACGTAGTCGGTGAGCGTGCTCCAGCCCAGCTTGGCGTGCGAGTTCGCGGCATGCTCGCGCACGGTGAGCGTAGTGTTGAGGAGCAGGACGCCCTGTTGTGCCCATGGGGTTAGGTCTCCCGTGGCGGGAATGGGGCAGCCCAGATCGGCTTTGAGCTCCTTATAGATGTTGCGCAGGCTCGGCGGCAACTTGGTTTGCGTCGCGGGGACCGAGAACGACAGCCCCATTGCCTGGTTGGGTCCGTGATAGGGGTCTTGACCCAAGATGACAACCTTGACCTGGTCGGCCGGCGTGTAGGCGAGGGCATTGAGGATGTCGTCTTGTGCCGGGTAGATGGTTTGCTCGGCACGCAAAAGGGCGATGCGCTCGAGCAGCTGGTTCGTAGTGTCACGTACCGGCTGCGGCGCATCGCCCAACCAAGTTGCTATGTTGCGGTCGCGGGTCGCGGCGTCCATGGGGCTCCTTTACGTCAGATGCTCTGTTGACATCTATTGTAAAGGCGCACCGGTTGCCTTTATGCCACGGCTGTATGAGGAGTGGGGTCTACGAGACGTGCTCGGGCGCTCCTGCCATGCGAGCCTGTCCATGTGCGCGAAGGTGCGGAAGTTCGACGGTTGCCACCATGACGCCGGTGAGGATGAGGGCGGCGCCAAAGAAGGCGATGGGGCTCAGGACCTCGCCGACCAGGAAGAACGAGAAGACGGCGGAGCATACCGGCTCGAGCGAGAAGGCGAAGCCGGTGGTCTCGGCAGGCACGTGGGGCTGCACGAGCGTTTGGGTGATAAAGCCATAGGCAGAGCAGATGAGTGCGAGCGCGACGACAACGACAATCTCGCTAGGCGTGCCGGGAAGCGTGAAACCGCCAAAGGTGAATGCGGCGATACCCGAGAATAAGCCGCCGAAGCCCAGCTGCCAAACGCCCAGAGCAAGCGGATCGACTTCCTCGACAAAGCGCTTGGCCACGATAATGTGGCTGGCATAGATAAAAGCCGAGAGCAGCATGATGATTGCGCCGGGATTCAGGCTGGTAAAGTCGGCGCCCGAGAGCAGCAACATACCGCAGGTGACGATGGTAGTGCCGACGAGCACTTTGCGTTCGGGGGCGCGGCGCAGCAAGGCGGCGTTGGCAAACGGCACGATCACGACCGTCAGGCTCTGCAAAAAGCCGGCAGTGGAGGCAGAAGTGAGGCTAGAGCCCAAGCACATGCAGGTGAGCTCGGTTGCCATAATGGCGCCGATGATGGCGGCGCGGACCATAAGGTCGCGGTTGATGCGGAAAGCGCGCTTGTGGAAGAGCAAAAGGCAGGCCACAAAGGCGATGATGCAGCGCAGCGCAACGATGCTCGTGGCGTTCATACTGTCCATGCCGATCTTCATGAGG
>CABSNH010000127.1 GCA_902478985.1 uncultured Collinsella sp. | reverse complement strand
GCAGCCGCCTTGCGCGACACCTTCTGCGCCTGCATCAGCGCCGGCAGATGCGTGGGCACGCCGTCGAGCAGACCCTCGGGCGCAGCTTCGCCCGCTGCCACGGCCTTGTCCTTGGCAACCTTCTCGGCAAGCTTGACCTCATCCCAAATCTTGAGCACCTCGTCGGAGCTCTCGGCGTCCGCATCGCCAAACACGTGTGGGTGGCGGCGGATGAGCTTGGCGTCGATATCGCGCGCCACGTCGGCCAGCGTAAACTCGCCGGCGTCCGCCGCAATCTGCGCATGCAGTACTACCTGCATGAGCACGTCGCCGAGCTCCTCGCGCAGATGCGTGGCATCATCGGCCTCGATGCAATCGAGCGCCTCGTAGGCTTCCTCGATCATGTTCTTGCCGATGCTCTGATGCGTCTGCTCGCGATCCCACGGGCAGCCATCGGGCTGACGCAGACGCCAGATAGTCTGCACCAGATGCTGCAGCTCGGCCGACGCGTCGACCAGCGTGGACAGGTCGCGCGAACCCTCGGCATTTTGCTGAGCCATGTGCTGCGCCATAGTTATTCCTCCTCCAGGACCACGTGACGGAACACGCCGCCCTCGTAGATGCCGTAGCTATGCGTACCGTCCTTGGGAATGCTCACGCTGCCGGGATTGAAGAGCCACAGGCCCGGGTGCGCGGCGCTTGCCTCGTTAACCTTGATGTGCGTATGGCCGTAGACGAGCGCGGAGCCCTCGGGCAGCGCGGGCGCGTGGTCGACGCTGTTGTGCATGCCGGCGCCAAAGACGTGGCCGTGCGTCAGGAACAGCTCACGGCCGGTCTCGTCAAACAGCGTGGCGTAGTCGGCCATGACCGGGAAATCGAGCACCATCTGGTCGACCTCGGCGTCACAGTTGCCGCGCACCGCGATGATGCGGTCGGCCAGGGCATTGAGCAGCGGAATCACACGCTTGGGAGCGTAGTCGTGCGGCAGGTCGTTACGCGGACCGTGATAGAGCAGGTCGCCCAGCAGGACGATGCGGTCGGGCTGCTCGGACTCGATGGCGGAGCAGAGGCGCTCGGTCCAATATGCCGAGCCGTGAATGTCAGAGGCGATGAGGTATTTCATGAGGGATCCTTTCGGGATGGAGTTGACGGAGCCGGTCGCGGCGCGCCGCACGATCTTGTTATTCAAATCGCAGCGCCGCGCTCTGGGCCGCCTGCATCACGCGCTGGAGCGGTACGTCGTGCTCACGGGCAAGACGGGCGCAGTCTTCGTACTCGGGCGCCGCGCGCTCGCTGCCGTCGGGCAGGGTGGCCACCTTGACGGACACCTCGCCCCATGGCGTCGTTACGCGCTCAAAGCGGCGTGGCAGGCAAACGCGCTCCATGACCTGGCGGCGGATGGCATTGGTCGTGGTTTCCAAAAAGATAATCGTCTGCAGGCGCTCGATATCCTCGTGGGTACAGATTACCTGCAACTGCCAGCCGGGACGGCCCTTCTTGCAATAGAGGGGCAGCCAGTGCGCCTCGCGCGCACCGGCCTCGCGCAGGCGGTCGGCGGCGTAGGCGAGCACCTCAGGCGACGCGTCGTCGATATCGCATTCCAGCTTGACGATGGTCTCTGGCGCATCGGTCTCGCGGGACAGCGGGGGTTTGCTATCGCATGGCATACGGTCCGGCTCCTTTCCGCGTGGGCTCGTTTTGTTCATCCAAACGCTAACACATCGCGGGCGGCGTGGAAGCGTCGTCATGGGATGGGCGGGACTTTTGCCCGTCGCGGACGCCGGCGTGCGCCGCCTGCCCTTTCCAGTCGGTTTCGACTTGCAGCGTTCCCGGCGCGTCAGGGGTCGCGCCATTACAATGGAGCGGATTCGCCTGACGCAAAGGAGCCGCCATGCCTGCTTGTCCGCTGGTCGATTGCCATACCCACACCTCGTTCTCGGACGGGCACGCCTCGTTTGAGGACAACGTTCGCGCCGCTGCTGCGGCCGGGTGCCGTGCCATGGTCTCGACCGACCACCTTACCCTGCCTGCCAGCATGGATTCCAATTGCGAGGTGCAGGTTGTCGAGGGCGACCTGCCGGCACATCGTCTGGCTTTTGAGGATGCCCGCAAGCTTGCCGCGCAGATCGCGCCGGAGCTCAAGCTTATCTATGGCTTTGAATGCGATTGGTACGAAGGCTGCGAGCCTTTGGTCGAGCGCTGGTCCCGGGACGCCGTCGTGCGCCTGGGTAGCGTGCATTGGATCGGCAACCCCGGCGATATTGCGGCAGGCGCTGCGGGCACGGCAGGGACAGAGGACGTCGCCTGTCCCGATACACCCGATTCGCGCTGCGGTTGGATCGACGACGACGCCAACCTGCACGTTTGGGAAAACCTGGGCGTGCGCGGCGTGTGGGAGCGCTATGTCGATGACTGGTGCCGCGCCTGCGAGAGTCCGCTTAACTTTGATGTGATGGCTCACCCCGACCTGGTCATGCGCTTTTCGAAGGAAGGCTTTGCACCCGATTTTGACCCCGCGCCGTTCTGGTGGCAGATGGCAGAATGCGCACACGACACGGGTCGGCGCGTTGAGGTCTCGACTGCCGCGCCGCGCAAGGGGCTCGATGACTACTACCCCGCGACCGGCCTTTTGCGCTGCTTCGCCCACGCCGAGGTACCCATCACCTTTGGCTCGGACGCGCACCGCGCCTGTGACATCTGCTGGAATATCCGCGAGGCCCAGTCCCACGCCTACGACTGCGGTTATCGAACCTTCGACATCCCCCACCTCACCGGCGAATGGGAGCCCACGCCCCTCGCCTAAGACTAGTCATTGAGGACACTCTTCACAAATGACCCCTTGGGGACGGAGGAAAACAGGTCGTTTCGCTCACCACCGACGCCCGTGCAACACCGCCCGCCAAAAAGAACGCCCGTTTACTACGATGAACCGCAAACCTCCGACCATCGGCTTAATGCGGAAAATAAAACCGCAGGTAGAAGCGTTGACGATTTGTTCAAAACCGACGTGTGGTCAGCAGATCCAGTTTCATCGTAGTAATTGGGCATGTTATTTGGCAGCGCCGGCAAAGACTGCCCCAAACGACTAGTCGTTTAAGAACGTCCCCAATGACTACTGTCCCCCTTGCACCAAAAGCTTGACTAGTGGCGGCGAGCGTTGAGTTCGCCGGCCAGTTCGTCGAGGGTGATGCCGTAGCGCTCAAGCGTCACGAGCAGGTGGTAGACCAGATCGCCGGCTTCGTAGCGGATGTGGTCGTGGTCGTTGTCCTTGCAGGCCATGATGACCTCGCTCGCCTCCTCGGCAAGCTTCTTGAGCAGTTCGTCCTCGACGTCGGTCAGCAGACGAGCGGTGTAGCTCTCCTGTGGCGACGCATCGCGACGCCCGTGAATCACCTCGGCCAGTCCCGTCAGCGTCTCGCCGATATTTCCCGGCTGCACGTTAGCTGTTCTGACTCCCATGGTTATTTCCTCTCGTTACTGCAGCGTAAAGTAGGTACCGGTCTCATCGAACCGAGGCTTTGCGCCCTTTTTCTCAAAGAACTCGACGATGACGGCATGGGCCTCATCAAGCCTTTCCTTCTCGGCCTCGAGCCAAAGCGACTGCGCCCCGCAGGCATCAGTCAGGTGCACGCGGCATGGCACGCCCGCGCGGAGGAGCTCGGTGTTGCAGTCGGCGACCTCGAACGGCGTCACGACTTTCATCGCACTCCCCCTTCCACGCGCTTAAAGAAGCAGGTACGGTTGCCGGTATGGCAGGCCGGACCCGGCGAGTCGACCTTGACCAGCAGTGTATCGCTATCGCAGTCGGCCCAGAGCTCCTTGACCTCCTGCATATTGCCGCTCGTCGCGCCCTTGTTCCACAGCTCCTGACGGCTGCGGCTCCAAAACCACGTGGTCCCGGTCTTGAGCGTCAGCCCCACCGACTCCTCGTTCATCCAGGCAACCATAAGCACCTCACCGGTGTCATACTGCTGAACCACGCAAGGAATCAGCCCGCGGGCGTCGTACGTAAGCTTTGAAGGATCGGCTATCTCTTCCATTTCTCTCCCCAATTAAAAACATCGCAGGTCGGCGAGGGTTGTCCAGGTGCCCGAGATTCCGAGCGACAAGCCCGACGACGCGTACTTAAGTACGCGAGGAGGGTTGGAGCCGGAAGGTCGGGTGCCTGGGCAAGCCGCAGCGCTAGAAGTCCAACCTGACAGGAATGCCTTGAGAGGCCATATACTCCTTCACCTGACGAATGCTGAACGTCCCAAAGTGAAAGACGCTGGCCGCCAGCACGGCGTCGGCCTCGCCCTCGATCACGCCCTCGGCAAAATGCTCGAGCGTGCCCACGCCGCCGCTCGCGATGACGGGAATCGGCACCGCGCGCGCCACGGCACGGGTGAGTGCCAGGTCGAAGCCAGCCTTGGTGCCGTCGCGATCCATGCTGGTGAGCAAGATCTCACCGGCACCGCGACGAGCCGCCTCCTCGGCCCACGCTACCGCATCGATACCCGTGGCGTTGCGACCGCCAGCCGTGAAGACCTCCCACTTGTCGGCTCCGGATGCGCCGGGCAGGCCCACACGCTTGGCATCAATCGCCACGACCACGGCCTGGCTGCCAAACGCCGCAGCGGCCTGGCTGATCAACGACGGATCGCGCACGGCGGCAGAGTTAAGCGACACCTTGTCGGCACCGGCGGCAACCATGGTCCGCATGCCCGCCAAGTCGCGAAAACCGCCGCCCACGGTATAGGGAATGGCCAGCTCCTCGGCCGCGTGTGCCGCCATCTCGATGGTCGTCGCGCGATTGTCGCTCGTCGCGGTAATGTCCAGAAAGACGACCTCGTCCGCGCCCTCGCGGTCGTAGGCGCGGGCCAGCTCCACCGGGTCGCCCGCATCGCGCAGGCTCACAAAGTTGACGCCCTTGACCACGCGGCCGTCCTTAACATCCAGACAGGGAATCACGCGTTTGGTAAGCA
>CABSNH010000126.1 GCA_902478985.1 uncultured Collinsella sp. | reverse complement strand
CGAGCTCGGCACGGTCGACGGTGTGGCCCGTCAGCGCGGCGGCCGCCATGATGCCGGCGACGACGCAGGTGGAGCTAGAACCCAGGCCGCGGGCGACGGGCACGTCGGTCTGAATGTCGATAGCAACGGGAAAAGCCGGCTCGCCCCACGCGGCCAGAGCATCGACAAAGCTCACATAGACCAGGTTATTCTCGTTTTGGAACTCCTCGGGGCAGCCCGTGATGGTGAGCTTGTCGGTGCGCTCGAAGGTGAAGTGCGAGTAGAGGCTGACGGCCATGCCGAGGGTATCGTAGCCGATGCCCAAGTTGGCGCTGGTTGCTGGGACGGTGATCTTGATCATGTGAGTCCTCCTGGCGTGCCTGGCTGTTTAGTTCGCTGCTCGGACAGTCCTGCGCAAGACGGAAAGCACATTAAGTGCTTTCCTTTGCGTGCGGAACTCGCGACGAACTAAACAGCCAGGCACGCTGTGCGCGTTCGTCATCATCCCGGGGGTTATCTGATGAAAGAAAGTGCGCCGGCTTTCGCCGGCGCCTTATAAGGGGTTTTAGTTGGAAGCCATCTTTTTTGCTGCAGACTCTACGTAGTTGGCCATGTCGGCTACGTCGCAGACGTCTTCGAAGCGGACGGGCTTGGATTCGAGTTCGGCGAGCTGGGTCGGGGCGACCGTGTTGGTGGCCTGCTCGAGTACACGCATAGCCTCAAAATCATCTTCGGGAACGTCGAGGCCCAGGGCGTCGCAGCAGGCGCGCGGGAACTTGTAGGGGCTTGCGGTCGAAAGCAGCACGCGGGCCTTGGCACCCTCGGCGGGAGCGACCTGCTCAAAGACGTGATAGCCGCAAGCAGTATGCGGATCGATCACGTAGCCATTTGCGTCCCAGCAGCTCTTGATGGCAGCGCGGACCTCGTCCTCGCTGGCCCAACCGCAGCCAAAGACGCTCTGAATCTTTGCCAGCAGGTCGGCGGGAACCTCGTAGCGACCAGTCTGTGCCAGCTGCTCCATAAGGCCGGCAACGAGTTCGCAGTCGCCATCGGACAGGAAGTAGAGCATGCGCTCGAGGTTGGAGCTGATGAGGATGTCCATCGACGGCGAGATGGTCGTGAAGAACGGGCGGTTACGGTCGTAAACGCCGGTGGTCAGGAAGTCGGCAAGCACGTTGTTCTTGTCGCTCGCCACGACGAGCTTGGCGACGGGCAGACCCATGCGCTTGGCGTAGTAGCCGGCCAAGATATCGCCAAAGTTGCCGGTCGGTACGCAGAACTCCACGGTGTCGCCGGCCTCGATGGCGCCGGCGCGCAGCAGCTGCGCATAGGCGGCAAAGTAGTAGACGACCTGCGGTACCAGGCGGCCGACGTTGATGGAGTTGGCGCTCGAAAGCACCGTGCCGGCGGCCTCCAGACGCTCGGCAAGCTCCTTATCGGCAAAGATGCGCTTGACGGCGCTCTGGGCGTCGTCAAAGTTGCCGCGGATACCGCAGACGGCGACGTTGTCGCCCTCCTGCGTGGACATCTGCAGGTTCTGGACGCGGCTAACCTTGCCCTCGGGATAAAAGACGGTGATGCCCGTGCCCGGGGCGTCAGCAAAACCGGCGAGCGCGGCCTTGCCCGTGTCGCCCGACGTGGCGGTGACGATCATGATGCGCTCAGCTCCGCCGTCCTTGGCAGAGGTGCGGGCCATGAGGCGGGGGAGCATCTGCAGGGCGACGTCCTTGAAGGCGCTCGTGGGGCCGCCAAAGAGCTCCATCACATAGGTCTGAGGGGCGTCGGCGCCCGGTGCAGCGTCGAGTTTGACGAGCGGCGTAACCTCTTCACTCGCGAACGTGCCGCGGTATGCCTCGTCGACACACGCCGAAATTTCTTCGGCCGTGTAATCATTCAGTAACATTCCCAACACATCTTGAGCGATTTCAAAGTACGATTTATCTGCAAGCGAGCTGATATCGACCTGCTGGGTGCCGAGCTCGTCCGAGACAAACAAACCCCCGTCGGGAGCGATGCCGGTGCGGATTGCCACCTTACTTGAGCACGATAAAGTGCGTCCTCGTGTACTATGATAAGTTCCCATATAACACTGCTCCTCGGATGCCTTGGTCCCAATCGGTGAAACCATGGTATCAGAGCGCGCAAAACAGGTTTGCAGAGGCTTTTAGAAAGGTAACCTCAAGCCCATGATTAAGATTGCCAAGTTTGGCGGCTCGTCGGTCGCCGACGCCGAACACTTCAAGAAGATCAAGGCCATCGTCGACGCCGACCCTGCCCGCCGTTTTGTGGTGGTTTCCGCCTGCGGTCGCCGCTTTAAGGGCGACACCAAGGTGACCGACCTGCTCTACCTGGTTAACGCGCACGTTAAGTACCACGTGTCGTGCGAGGAGCTGCTCGAGGACATTGGTCAGCGCTACTTTGATATTGCTGACGAACTGGAGCTCACCTATCCCATCCGCGAGGAGTTTGCGGCCTTTGCCGAGCGCGCCCGCTCGGGCGGTTACTCTACCGAGGAGCTCGTGAGCCGCGGCGAGTATTTCACCGCTCGCCTGATGGCCGAGTACCTGGGCCTGCCGTTCCTGGACGCCGCGACGGTTGTGGCGTTCCATCACGACGGTACGCTCAGCATGAATCGCACCTCCGAGCTGGTGCAGGAGTATGGTCAGCAGGGCGGCTTTGTTATGCCCGGTTTCTACGGCGCGACGCGTGAGGGCCAGATCAAGCTGCTCGACCGTGGCGGCGGCGATATCTCGGGCTCGATCTTGGCTAAGTGCCTGGGTGCCGACCTGTACGAGAACTGGACCGACGTTTCGGGCTTCTATTCTGCCGATCCGCGTATTGTTCCCGAGGCTCAGCCCATTGCGCGCGTTACCTACGAGGAGCTGCGCGAGCTTTCTTACATGGGCGCAAGCGTCCTGCACGAGGAGGCTGTGTTCCCCGTGCGCGAGGCCGGTATTCCGCTGGTCATCAAGAACACCAATGCGCCGCAGGACCCCGGCACCATCATTAGCGAGACGGCTGACGAGGGCGAGGCAGAGCCCATCATTACCGGCGTGACCGGCAAGCGCGGTTTTGTCGCCATCAACGTCGCCCGCGACCGCACCAAGCCCCGCGTCGGCTTTATGCGCCGCGCGCTTTCGGTCTTCGAGCGTTATGACGTTTCCGTCGAGCACATGCCCACCGGTGTCGACCGCTTTGGCGCCGTGGTGCAGGAGCAGGACGTTCACGATTCGCTGTACTCGCTCGTGGGCGACATTCAGCAGGAGGTCGAGCCGCTCGAGATTGAGGTTGTCGAGGGCCTGGCACTTATCGCGACCGTCGGCCGTAACCTGCGTGGCCGCGCAGGTATCTCGGGCCATCTGTTTGGCATGCTTGGCCAGGCCGGCGTGAGCGTGCGCATGATTTCGCAGAGCTGCGACGAGATCAACATCATTATCGGTGTCGAGGAGAAGGACTTCGACCTGGCGATTCAGACCATCTACCGTGCCTTCTCCGATGAGAACGGCATTGTGAAGGTCTCCGACCTGGAGGTCCCCGCACCGGTCGATCCCGCCCTGGCCGCGCTCCGCAAGTAGCTGCCGTCCCGGTGCATTTTTGGGACAAGTGCCAAAAATCTACGGCGGGGCGTTTCGTTTCGGTTTCGTTTCGACGGGGCGGGTTTCGTGCCCGCCCCGTTCTTGTATACACTGGCAACAATAATCAGCCTGCTCGGCGTGCGGGCAAAAGCCAAAACCTTTAAAGGGGGAAGCATGAAACAGTACACGGTTGCTATTTTGGGCGCGACGGGAGCCGTGGGCACCCAGATGCTCGAGTGCCTCAACGAGCAGGAGTTCCCGGTCGGCAAGCTCAAGCTGTTGGCAAGTGCACGCTCCGCGGGCAAGACCGTTGAGTTCCGCGGCGAGCAGATCGTGATCGAAGAGGCTTGCCCCGAGGCCTTTGAGGGCTGTGACATTGTGCTTGGAGCCGCCGGCGACGACATCGCGAAGGAGCTACTGCCCGAGGCCGTCAAGCGCGGCGCCGTCGTGGTCGACAACAGCCATGCCTTCCGTATGGATCCCGAGGTGCCGCTGGTTGTGCCCGAGATCAATGCCGACGACATCAAGTGGCATCACGGCCTTATCGCCAATCCCAACTGCGCGACCATCATCGGCCTGGTTCCCACCTGGCCGCTGCATCAGCTCGCCGGCGTGAAGCGCATGATCGTCTCCACGTATCAGGCGGCTTCGGGTGCCGGCGCTCCCGGTATGGCCGAGCTCGAGGCTCAGCTGGCCGCCCTGGGCCGCGGCGAGGAGATTCCCGAGCCGCGCGCATTTGCCGCCCAGCTGGCGAGCAACCTGATTCCGCAGATTGGCGGCGTCAAGGAGGAGGGCTTTACCTCCGAGGAAATGAAGTTGCAAAATGAGGGCCGTAAGATCATGCACCTGCCCGAGCTGCGCGTGAACTGCACCTGCGTGCGCGTGCCCGTGCTGCGTTCGCACTCCGAGAGCATTACGCTCGAGTTTGAGCGCGATATTACGGTGGAAGAGGCCCGTGCTGCGCTGGCTGCCGCTCCCGGCGTCAAGCTGGTTGACGATATGGCTGCCGAGGATGCACACGACCGCTTCCCCATGCCGATGGATACGTCCGACCAGGACCTGATTTGGGTCGGCCGCGTGCGCCGCGACATCTCGAACCCCGAGGCTGCGCGCGGTATTACCTTCTGGTGCTGCGGCGACCAAATCCGTAAGGGCGCGGCGACCAACGCCGTCCAGATCGCTAAGCTGCTCTGCGAGTAGTGTGGCCTGTCCGGCGGGGCCGGGCTTAGTTTTCAGAACGTCCTCGACCATGTGTGGCGCCTTGTCCTGCTCCTTCGGAGCCGCGGACAAGGCGCCACACTGGTCTGCGGAGTGTTCTGAAAACTAAGCCCGGCCCCCGCCTGCGGTGACGCTGCTGCAAGCGATCTGCGATGGGGTCGTTGTCGGTTGGGGCCGCTGGACTGATGTGAGGG
>CABSNH010000125.1 GCA_902478985.1 uncultured Collinsella sp. | reverse complement strand
CGGAAAGCACATTAAGTGCTTTCCTTTGCGTGCGGAACTCGCGACAAACTTAACCCGCGCCAGCCGGCCCCGGAGACCATCCCTGCCGTCACATTGTTCGAGCCGTTGTTGTTCCTCGCCGCTTCCGCGGCTCGGCGGCCCCGTTCTCCTCGGCGGGGTTGTCCAAGGTTGTCGCTGAAGCTCTGCCTTTTGCTGAAAGAAAAACGGGGGATGCGATCTACATCCCCCGTTTTTGTTGCACCTACTCTAGGTCAATAAATTTGGTGCTCAGGATCTTGCCGTCCTTGACGAGCATTCTGGCCATGGTGGGGCCTCGGCTGCCTCTGGGGTAGCTGGCGCTGCCGGGGTTGAGGACCAGGCAGTGGCCCACTTGGGCTTCTTTGGTTACGTGGGTGTGACCGTTGATGGCTACGTCTACGGATCCCACGGGAAGATCTTCGCGGTAGTGGGCTACGGCGAATTTGAGGCCTTCGTAGGTGAAAAGGGCTAATCGATCAACATCGGGGCCGTAGTCGCGGTAGTAGTCGTTGTTTCCTAGGACCGCTCGCACGGGGGCGATGGTGCATAGATGCTCGTAATCCATCTCTGAGGTGAGGTCTCCGGCGTGGATGATCAGATCTGCGCCCTTGAGCTCGTCCAGAAGCGCGGGCGAAAGATAGCCGTGGGTGTCCGAGATGATGTCGATGCGCTTGGCGCTTGCACTGTTCATGGGATCCCTTCTGTAAAACCGATTCGACGTATATACAAAAAGCCCCACGGCTCCGCAGACAATTGGTCTACAGGGCTGCGGGGCCAGTGTGCTAGAGGCTCAGGGCCTTCTTGAGCGGTACAACGCGGCGGCGCGAAACCGGCACGCGTTCGTCGACGCCCGTAATACCCAGTTGGATAGCGCCCGAGGGCACCGTCTCGACATCCGTGACGCACGCCAAGTTGACGATATAGCGGCGATGAACGCGAAAGAAGCCAAAGTCGCAAAGCTTGGCCTCGAACTGCGCCAGCGAAGTCGTCGATAGAAAACGATCATCGACGGTATAGATACAGGAGTAATCGTCCTTGGCCATGATGAAGCGAATGTCATCCACGGGGATGAGGACCTTACGGCCGCCCTTTTCCACCGGAATGCGCTCGATGGTGGCTTTGCTGTCCGTGACGGGCTTGGCGTGCTGCATGACCTTCTCGATCGCGCGATCCAGGCGTGCCTCCTCAACCGGCTTCATTAGGTAATCGACGGCATCAACGTCGAACGCCTCGACGGCATGATCGCTATACGCGGTCACAAACACAATCGCCGGAGGATTCTTAAGCTTATGCAGTGCCTCGGCAAGCTGCAGACCAGAAGCACCGGGCATCGAGATATCGAGAAATACGACATCGACGCGGCTCTCCATCAACATCTCAATGGCGGAGCGGACGCTCGACGCCTCAGTGATCGTGCCGATCTTGCCCGTCTGCTCGAGCAAGAAGCGAAGTTCCGAACGGGCCGGGGCCTCGTCATCCACAATCATCGCACGCAGCATAGGGATTAAACCTTTCGTCAACAAACTACGCTGGGCATCCGCCGCTTGGCGTTGAGCCCATAGCCTTTTATTTTACTCTTGAATATCAAAGATGCTCTCTGACAAATCAAGATGCAGGAGCACTTTGGTGCCCTTGCCCGGCGCCGATTCGACGCGCGTATAAGAGTGCGGTCCATAAAAGCGATGGATGCGCTCAGAAATATTGTGCATGGCCACGCCGGCGCCGCCGCCTTGCGGGGAACTGGCATCGGGGCGGGCGGAGCGCTCATCAAACAGCCTGGCGGCGGTACCCTCGTCCATGCCCACGCCATTGTCGGCCACGGCAATCAGGATTGCGTCGTCGCCGTCTTGATGGACGGTCACATCGATCCGCAGGGCATCGCCATCGCCCATGCCATGCCGCACGGCGTTCTCGACGATGGGCTGGATTACAAAGGCCGGGACCAACGTGTCCTCGACATCCTCGGAGACATCGAAGGTCGCCAGTACGCGGTCTTCGCCAAAGCGCGCCTTCTCAAACGTCAGGTAGCGCTTGGTCTGGGCAACCTCACGCGAGACCGGGATAAGCGACCCCGAGTTGTCGAGCGTGGCGCGATAGAACGAGGAGAACTCGCGCAGCAGCTCGCGGGCACGCAGCGGATCGGTGCGTGTAAACGACGCGATGGTGTTGAGCGTGTTGAACAGAAAGTGCGGATTGATCTGCGCCTGCAGGGCACGTACCTCGGCACGGGCCGTGAGCTCCTTTTGCACCTCGAGCTCGTGGATGGCGAGCTGCGTGGACAGGATCTCGGCAAAGCCCGAGGCGAGTGCATACTGGGTACGGTCGACGGCGCGCGGGGTCTTGTAGTAGAACTTGAGCGTGCCGACGGTGCGGTCGCCCACCTTGATGGGCGCGATGATACCGGCGGGAACCTGGTTGTGCGAGCCATCCGAACCCACCACGTCCACCACGCGGTTGAACGACTGCACGATGCCGTGCTCAATGACGTAGCGCGTGGCAAGCGTGTGGATGGGCGAGTCGGGCAGTAGCTTTTCCTCGAACTCGCCCGCGCAGGCCAGCACGTTGCCCTCATCGGTGATGGCAACGGTCATGGCACGTGTCTCGGGCAGAATACGTCGGCACACCAAAAGTGCCGATTCCTGTGTCAGGCCGCCCTTAATGTCCTCGAGCATGGCCGAGGCAACCGAGAGCGTCTCCTCGGTGTACTGGGAGCGTACCGAATCGGGATTGAGCGTCAAATAGATAAAGATGCACAGGAAGATGCACAGCAACGCACAGGCAATTACCGTGGCAATCGGCTCAATGCCAGTCGCCAGGGCAAAGATAAAGTACGCCAACACGCAAACGGCGCAGACAACGGCGATGATGCGAAAGATTGAAATTGAATTATCGCGCTGGGCGCGGCGGTCGATCATTCAGCCCCCTCCAGGATGCTAATCAGTTGTGCGTCGCGCCAAAGTTCATCCATGATCTTGGGCCAGAAACTCTGAAAACGCAGGTAGCTTGCGGCGTTTTGGCGGGCATAGGTCTTGGCCTCGTCAATACCATGACGCCAGATGCGCAGATACCCCTCGTGCTCGCGGGTAAACATGCTGCGAACCATGGCGGTCTTGCGCACGCGGTCGTCGAGCTCACGCGAGATCCACGGACCAGGATAGGGCATGAGTGATGCGGCCGTAACCGGAATGAGCTCCTTTTGGTGCGCAGCGAACGTCAGCTTGGACCGCTCGTAGTACCAACGGTACACGTCCTGCATAAAGCGCGGCGAGCGCTTCTCGGACTCGGGCGGCAGGTGGCGCACGGCCCACTCGTTATCGAACCACACGTCATAGCCGAACATGCGCATGTTAAACAGGTAGTCCAGATCCTCGCCGCGGGTGATAAACGGGTCGAAGGCCACGCGCGTAAAGGCGCGGGCGTGCAGGGCCACAAGGCCGCCGCACACGTAATTGGAACGCGAGATGCGGGTGCCCGAGAGCGCCTTTTTCATCCAGCGATTGAACTCGATACGCTTGGTCCACCAGCGATGGCAAATGCCCACTTTGTCCGTGGGAGCCAGCGGCGACCCGTCGCGATCGTAAAAGTATCCGCTCTTGACTAAAATCGGCAGGCCCTGACGCGTCTGTTGGCCCAGTGCATAGGTCGCACGCTTCATAAAGTCGGCATCGATGACGGCCTCGTCGTCATCCAAAAACACAACCGCATCGTGCCCCAGCACCGCCGCACAGGCAAGACCCATGTTGCGGATGGCGCCGTAGCCGCGCAGGCTCACGCACTCGCCCGAGCCTTTGGGCGCGATCTGTGCCACGCGGTCGGCAACACGCGAAGCCTGAGTATTGGTAACGATGGTGACCTTAAGTGTGGGATGCGCATTAACGATTTCGTGCACGCGATGGGATACGTCGGCCGTGGCGGAAACCGGACAGACCACCAAGAGAATGATACGCGGAATGTCGCGCACCTGTTCGAGCGAAGTCAGGCAGCGATCGAGTTCCGGGTTGGCGGCATTGAGCGACGTCGAGTGATCGTAGGTGCCGGGAGCGTTTGCTTGGGTATCATCGCCCGCCCAATATGTTGGGATCACAACCGTGGCGTTCATACCTTTACCCTCCTTGCAACACAAAAACGGGGCGCCGCCAAACACAGGCGACGCCCCGCGACCTAGCTGGTTCCATCATACCCACTTGGGCTAAACATTGCTCGGAAGTCAGATTGATTTATGCGGCTACTTCCAAAAGAGTACTGCAGATAGGCACAATTGCTGTACTGAGCCCGGTTGCCTCACGCCGCCGCCTGAGCCATGCGGGACAGACGGACCAGCAGCACAAAGCCAACAACCAGCAGAACACCAATAGAAAGGACGCCTAGCGACGGGTTGCCGGTCAGCGAGGTGACAACCGACACCAGGAAGGTGCCCATAACGCTTGCGTAACGGCCAAAGATATCGAAGAAGCCGTAGTACTCGTTGGACTTTTCCTTGGGGATGATGCGGCCAAAATAGCTGCGGCTGAGCGCCTGCACGCCACCCTGGAACAAGCCGACCAAAATAGCGAGCACCCAAAACTCAAAGGCGGTCTTTAAGAAAAACGCGGCAAAGAGCACGATGCCCATGTAGGCGGCGACGGCCACCATGATCATGTTGAGCGTGCCCACGCGACCGGCGAGCTTGCCGTAGATGATGGCGGACGGGAAGGCCACAAACTGCGTAACGAGCAGCGCCAGCACCAGTTGGGTCGAGTCGATGCCCAGAGCCGATCCGTAGCTGGTTGCCATGGAAATGACCGTGTGCACACCGTCGATGTAGAAGAAGAACGCGATCATGTAGACCAGCACGGTCTTGTTGTGGGCAATCTCGCGCATGGTGTGTCCGACCTCGGAGAACACGCCGCCCACGATGTGGCCGATGGTGTCCTCGGGACCGCGCTCGCGACCGTACTTTTGCTTATAGGTGCGAATGAGCG
>CABSNH010000124.1 GCA_902478985.1 uncultured Collinsella sp. | reverse complement strand
GGCCCGTGGGTTATACCCTAAGAGCAAACCACCCTTTTTAAGGGTGGTTCTGATTTTGCTTCGCGGACACTCAAGACGCACTTTCTACACGTCGTCACTTTACGCCTGGACTTGTAGAAAAACTCCGAGAAGATTGCCCCGTTTATGGGGCTTGCCGAAGCGCTTTCTACAACTGTCGCAATTTTCGACAAATTCAACCCCTGAAAACTAACGTATTTTCTACAGCGCTTCGCGCCATATATCAGGAGAAATCGCCTTGGCTCCCTCCGCTATACGCTTCGGGGGCAAAAAAGGCAAAAGGGCATAAGGGGGACTGACGCAGCGTGCGCTGCGGTCGGCATAGCCGACAGTCCCCCTCGATGCGACCTTAGGGTCGCAAACGCTGCGAGCGCAAGGCGCTCGCAGATGCCGTCTCAGGACGTACGCCAGCGGGCTTGGGTGCCGGCGGAGCGCCACATGAAAAGGGACGGAGGCGAAAAGCCGTCCGTCCCTATCGAGACAGTGGATGCCGCCGTGATCGAAGCGACTACCCCTGCGGTGCGGGGCAGATCGCTTCGCTTTCGCGGCGGCCTGCATCATGAGGTTCAGCGGGCTGCGGGTTGGCTTACGGCTCGCCTTGCGGGACGTCTCGCACCAGCCCCTCGTATCGCTCCTTGATGCTGGCGGGCATGCACCGGCGGTCGGTGTCGGACCCGCAATAGGCTCTGTTCATCCACTCGGTCACTTCGTACTCCAAGATGAGCGGTTCGGGCCAGCCCATCTTTGAGGGGGCGCGGACGGGGTTTTGGGTGGAGCTCCATCCGATGCCGTGCTGGGGCAGGAGCGCCTTGACCTCCTTGACGAAGACCTGCTTGGACTGAACCCTTCCCGAGGGGTTGTTGCGCCGCGACCAGTGACGGTACAGGTCGTGGAGGAACTGCCAGGGGAGCAAATCCCAAGCGACTTGCGGCAGGATGTCGTCGAGGAACTGGCGCACGGGGTCGTTCACCTCGCGATACTCGGCAAGGAGCCTGCACGTCGCCTCGGGGGCGTCAAGCTCGTAGTAATCGGTCTTTGCGAGGATGCGGTGGAGCACGTATTCGAGGACTTCGGGTCGGTTCAGGTAGTCGCCCTTGATGTACTTGCGCTCGCAGCCCTCGAAGCGCTTCTCGAAGGGAATCACCAGAAGGCGGCGGTACAGAGACTCCGACTTGTCGCGAAGCTTCGGCAGCGAGTTGATGCACTGAATCATGAAGCCTCGGAACTTCACCGAGCGCGGGTCTTTGAACTTGCGGTTCATCAAGAACGGGTCTCCCGTGATGATGGACTTGAGCGCCGCCGCATCGTCCAGGTAGGTGCCCGTGTCGTTCTCGTCGGTGATGATGGCGGAGACGCGCGTGAGGGATTCGAGCTTGAAGTCGTCCCCGAACGCCTTGATGGGGATGGACGCCCACGCCCCCTTGCCGCAGAGGTTGCGGGCGAGGGTGCAAAACGTCCCCTTGCCGTTGTTGCCGAGGGTCGAGTACAGCCACGCGCTCTTGTTCCAGTCGACGTTGGGGCGCACGACCGCACCGAGAACCTGCCAAAGAAGCTCCACGACCTTGGGGTCGTCGGAAAGCTCGTCCATCCACGTCACCACGTCCCAGTCGGTGCCGTCCTCGTTGTTGCGGATGACGGGATTGGGGGCGTCTTCCACGAAGTCCGTCCCGATTTTGGAGGTGAACACCAGCTCGGGGTCGAAGTCCATGAGAATCTTGTTGCCATAGTCGTACAGGCCGTTGTTCACGGCGACGAGGTCGGGTTTGGTGCAGGGGGACACCACCTCGCACACCGCGCGCAAGATCGCAACGACCTCATCGACGTTGCGTTTGCTGATCGTTGCGTCATAGCGGCGGATAAGCCGCGTGAGGTTGTCGCTTCTGGTGTCGTAGACGCCCTTGGCGTCCCCCTCCGACTGGTACACGCCCACGTCGTAGTTTCCGTCCCCCTCGTCTGCCGCCCAGCAGATGAGTTTGGCGTGGTGGACCTGCTTGATGGCAAGCGCAATCTGGAGGGGCAGAAGCTCCCTGAGCTTCTTGAGGCGCTCTCCCGGCGGCTTCTGGTCGGGGTAGGCGTCCTTCAGTTTTGCGCCGATTGGGGCATTTTCGTCACGAGGACCGAGGTTGTACCTCTCAATGGCGTTGTTGGTGGCTTGGAGCAGCTCATTCTCAATGGTTTCTGGAGACGGGATGCTGTCCATGTCGACGCCCCCAAGATAGTCTTCGGTCACGGTTCTTATAAGCTCGTTATACGTCTGCTCCATGGCTTCTCCTCCGAATCTTTCGCGGTGTTTTTAGAATGTTTTACCGTGACATTCGGTGACTGAGAAGACCTCGTTTTCTGCAAAAGTGCAGGTAGAAGTGCTTTCTGTTCATAAATGAACGGAAAGCCGGTGTGCTGTTTTCGTGAAGCGAGGACGCCGCGGCGGAGAAGGTGACGCACGGCAGGTTTGGCAGGTGCGCGGCAGGGGTCGGCGCGGCGACTTCCTGCCGCCCTTCCTTCTGCGGCGATGGGGGTTGAGAGGGCGCTGGCAGTCCTGGCAGCCTGAATAGTACATGGACACAGGTAAAACCGTCCCCTGCCTTTTCGTGTACGTCTTCTTCCACCGCTACCCGTTTTGCGGTGGCGGGAGGGGCTGCCAGGGTTGCCAGTCCCGCCTTGCGAGCCTGCGGGCGGGGTTTTGGATGGCAGTTCGGGCCTGAAAAGCCCTGCCGCAAGACTGCCGCGAGGCCGCAACGGCGTCGCCCCGATCATGCAACGACGGGATGAGGCGCGTGCGAGCGTGCGTTGCAAGTTCGGGGCTTGCCCTGCCGCTTATGATGACTTTATGGAACTGTTTTCCGAAAAACGCGGCGTGAAAACGGGCGCGTCTCTCTCGTTGCCCTCAGCATCGGTCTTTCCGGACGATGTGCCTAAAAACAAGCGACATTTTCCCCGTTTGGCAAGAATGGCACAGCGGGGTAAGATGTCATCAGGCCGTTTGAGGCCTCGTGCTCTGACGCTTCCGTCTTCTCGAAGCGCTAACCACTGGATGCAGGTGGCGTCTCCCATGACGCCTTAAGAGGCTGCCTCGGGGAAACAGAGCCTCCCCACGCCATGTCCGATGCACCAAACCCCTGCTCGGGCTGGGCAAGGCCAAAAGACCGCTACAGGTCGGCTCGCGGGACGCGCGAATTGAGTTTCGCCGATTCCCGCATGTCAGGAAGCGCGGATGTGCGTATCGCATCCGATGGGAGCGCCTTCTGGCCAGGATGCACGCCGCTATTGCGGCTGTGCCTGTTGCCAGGAGGCAGTCATGGCTACAAACGAAACCGATTCCATTTTTCTCATCGACTCAAAAGAGGCCGCATTCGTGCTAGGCGTCAGCTCTCGCACGCTCGCGAACTGGCGCTGCAAGGGTCGAGGGCCTGCGTACATTCGCCTGGGCAAGAAGCGCTCCCCTGTGATGTATCGCCTGAGCGACGTGCAGGACTGGATTGTCGAACATCAGGTAAAGGCGAGCGGAGATGCTCGCCGATAGGCGACGCAAAGGAAGAGAGGTGAAACATGTCCCGCGTCGCCCTTGAGCTTGGAGAGACAAGCATTGACCGCGCAAAGATTACGCCGACGCCCGACGGCGGCTATCGCATGCAGTGGAGCATGCGCTTGCTGAACGGGCGTCTCATCAAGAAGACGACCAAGGGGAAGTGCACTAAAGGCGAGCTGCGCCGCCGCGCTCATGCCCAAGCTGAGGAAATTCTCGCAACAGGCGGGGGTAGCACTCCTTGGAAGGGCTCGTCGAGCATGCGCGACTATATCCGCAAAGAGGTAATCCCCGGAATCGAGCGCACCGATGATTCCATCTTGCGACCCCGAACACGGGACAAATACTGCCACGTGCTCAATCTCGCGGCGGAGGCGTTTGGGGGCTTTCGCATTGCGGACGCGGTTCGCCCGCGCAACCTCGAAGGCATCTTGGATGGGATGGCAAGGCGCCACGGCACCTCTACCGCCAAGCATTGTCAAAAGACGGTGAGCAAATATGTTCTTGAGCCTTTGGTGCGCGACGAGGTAATCGCCCACAACCCCCTCAAGAGCTTCAGGCCGCGCCTGCCTGAGTGCCGCATGACAAACAAGGCTCCGGGCGGACAGGCGCTCACGCCGGAGGAGCGCGGGCGCGTGCTCGAATACCTGCTCGCGATTGACCCCAATGATGTAAATCCGCCGAAAAGAGGGCGCTATACCGTTGAGGATGTGCGCAATCTGCGCCGCGCTGTCGTTGAGATCACGCTGCTGCAGGCAGTGACGGGGCTTCGCATCAACGAGGCGAGACTGCTCAGCCGCGCGAACGTTGAGGACAAGGACGGCTTGCTTAGTGTTACCGTGACGACCGAGGTGTCAAAGACCCATCGCGGGCGTACCATCCCCATCCTTGACGAGCGCGTTGCCGAGCGCATGAGGGCGCGGCTGGAAAGAGCGGGGGCCGAACCAGGCGCGCTGCTGTTCCCCGCCCCCGCGGCTCCTGGCAGCGCGTGGGACATCAACAACGCGCAGCGTGCCATTAAGAAGCTCTATCACGAGTTGGCAGACGCCTTGGGCATACCCCTTCTCGATAAGGTCTCGACCCATGTCTGGCGCGCGACCCTCAACACCGAGTGGATGCAGAAAGGCGTTCCCGATTTGATTCGCTCGGCGTATTTCGGGCACAGCCCCGAGGTGAATCGCAACTACTATACGGATACGACCAACGTCTCCGTTTTGGTGGACATGCTCCGTACGACCTAGGGGTTCGAGGTAATCTGTATGGTAATATGTATGAGCGTGATTTTACGTGATTTTACGTGATACCGAGTGACACTGTTTTGGTCGAAAAATAGGGTTTGAGCTGGGATGATACAGCGTGTGACCTCGGGAAACTAAAATTTGAAAAGGGTGCCCGGAGGTCGTAGGTTCAAATCCTGCCCCCGCGACCAAGAACTTGCAGCTCGTC
>CABSNH010000123.1 GCA_902478985.1 uncultured Collinsella sp. | reverse complement strand
AAGATCTGCTGGTTGACCAGGTCCTCGACAGCCTTGAGCTGCTCGGAGGACAGGGCCTCGAAGTGCGTGAAGTCAAAGCGCAGGTGCTCGGGCGTCACCAGCGAGCCAGCCTGGGAGACGTGCTCGCCCAGGACCTGCTTAAGCGCAGCGTCGAGCAGGTGGGTGGCGGTGTGGTTGCGACGCAGGAAACCACGGCGCTCGGTGTCGAGCGCGGCGGTCACGGTAGCACCGACGGTCAGCGTGCCCTCGGCAACATGCGCGACATGGGCATACAGGCCGTTGTGGTTCTTGGTATCGGAAACGGTCAGCGAAACGCCCCCGGCAAAAAGCTCACCGGCATCACCCTGCTGGCCGCCCATCTCGGCATAGAACGGGGTGCGGTCGAGCACGACCTCGACGTCCTCGCCCGCGGCAGCGGACTCGACGGACTCGCCGTTGCGAACGATGGCAACAACCTTGGCGCCCTCAACGACGTCGTTGTCATAGCCGTCGAATTCGGTCGCAGCGACCTTGTCCGAAAGCTCGACCCACACGTCGTTGAAGCTGCCCCAGGCGTCGCCCTTGGCATAGGCGCGAGCGCGGGCCTTCTGGTCCTCCATGCAGGCGGTGAAGCCGTCCATGTCGACGTCGTGACCGGCGGTGCCGGCGATCTCGACAGTCAGGTCGATGGGGAAACCAAAGGTGTCGTGCAGCTTAAAGGCAACGTCGCCCGGAAGGACAGCGCCGTCGGCGAGCGCGGCCAGGGCCTCGTCCAGGTAAACGCGGCCGTTGTCGAGCGTCGTGGAGAAACGCTCCTCCTCGGATGCGACGATGCCCTTAACGAGCGCGACGTTCTTGAGAAGCTCAGGATAGGCCTCACCCATCTGAGCGTTGACCTCGTCGATGAACTTGGTCAGGAAGGCGCCCTCGATGCCCAACAGGCGGCCGTGGAACACGGCGCGGCGGAGCAGGCGGCGCAGGACGTACTCGCGACCCTCATTACCGGGCAGGATGCCGTCCGAGATCATAAAGTCGACGGCGCGGGAGTGGTCGGCGATGATGCGCAGGGAGCGGCTGGCGCCGGAGTAATCGTCGGCGTCATAGGTCTTGCCGCTGATCTCCTCTCCGAGTTTGATGAGGTGCTGCATTAAATCGCCGTCGTAGTTAGCGGTCTTGTGCTGCATGATAGCGGCCATGCGCTCCAGACCCATGCCCGTATCGAGGTTGCGGTGCGGCAGCTCCGGCATGGAGCCGTCCTCCTGGCGGTCGTACTGGGTAAACACAAGGTTCCAGAACTCAAGGAAGCGGTCGCAGTCGCAGCCGGGCTTGCAGTCGGGGCTGCCGCAACCGACCTCCTCGCCCATGTCAAAGTAGATCTCGGAGCACGGACCGCAGGGGCCGGTGGGGCCAGCGGCCCAGAAGTTGTCGTCCTCGCCCAAGCGGGAGATGTGGTCCTCGGCAACGCCCAGAGAACGCCACACGTCGTGGGTCTCGTCGTCCTCGGTAAAGACGGTAAAGTACAGGCGATCGAGCGGCAGCTTGAACTCCTTGGTGATGAGCTCGAAGGCCCAAGCGCAAGCCTGCTGCTTGGAGACGCCGCCAAAGGAGAAATCACCGAGCATCTCGAAGAACGACAGGTGACGGCCGTCCTCGCCGATGCAGTCGATGTCGTTGGTGCGGACGCACTTCTGGCAGGAGATCGCGCCAATCTCCTTCATGGTCTTCTTGCCCTGGTAGTACTCCTTAAACTGGTTCATGCCGGCGTTGGCAAGCAGCAGCGAGGGGTCGTCGGGAACAAGGGACGAAGAAGGATAGAGCTTAAGACCGCGCTCCTCAAAGAAGTTGAGGAACTTGGAGCGGATCTCGGCCGTAGTCATTGACGGGTAGTCAGCACTCATAGAGGGAATCTCCTCGGTTTCACATCGAAACAGTTCAAACGTAACGATATTACCATCCCGCCGCGCAAGTGCAAAAAAGAGGGTCGCCAAACAGCGACCCTCCAGCGAAAGTGCACGTTATTTAGTACTGCGCGATCCTTTGAAAAAGGACTGCTGTATAATTGCATATAAGATTCACCCGGAAGGAGCGATCGATGAAAAGCAAACGATTTGTCCTGAATGCACTTCTGGTTGTAGCACTTTTAGCGCTTTTGGCTTTCTCCTGCTGGTACGCAAACCAACCAGCATTTGGCTACGTATTGTATGCAGTAATGTCCGGCGATAAAGCTTATTACACTCTACGCGCAATTGATGTTCTCTTTTTCTATGTAGCCGGCCCCTTAACAATCGCTTTGCTCGCGTTTCTTGTCATTTACAACTTCAAGAAACGTTAATAGGACCTATTTAGAATCTGAATCGTCCATGGAACCGTCGATGCCGGTTTTGGTGTCGTCGTTCGTATTGGAATCGTCATCCTTGGCGAAGGGATTCTTGAAAAAGCCCGTCGCATCGGGCTGCAGGCCCGAGAGCTTGATCCAGGGATTCTCGAGCTCGGGCTTGGGCATCGCCTGGGCCTCGGGCGCGGTCTCGTTGCCAATGAGCTCGGACTCATAAATGAACGTATCGTCTCCAAGCGCGTCGTAGGCGGCGACCGGGTTACCCTCGGCATCGCGATACGGCGTGCCCTTAAACACGGCGCCGTCGTATGCCACGAGCTGGCGACCGGTCTCGTTCTCAAAGTAGTAGACGAAAATGCCCTTGAGGGCCGCGCACAGCGGAATGGCGATGACCATGCCGATGGGACCCATAAGTGCCGAACCAATAACGAGGGCCGTCAGGCTCATGATGGGATGCACCTGCACCGAACTCTGCATGACCTTGGGGGAAATGACGTTATCGGTGACGTTTTGAGCCACCATGGTCACAACGAGCGTCCACAACGCCAGCATGGGGCTGAACATAAAGCCGAGCACCGTGGCGATCGCCGCGCTTACCCAGGGACCGACAACCGGGACCAAGTGCATGATGCCGGTAAAGATGGCCATGAGTGCCGCATAGGGATGGCCAATGAGCGTAAAGCCGATAAAGGCGAGGATGCCACCGCAGATGGACGTCACGACCATGCCGCGCATATAACCGCCGACCGAGCGCGAAAGAATCGCGACCATAAAGCGGTACGAGGTCTCTTTTTCCTGTCCGATGATGGTACAGACCTCGTGGTGCATACGGGGATAATCACAGGCAAGCCAGTAGGCAAGCACCAAACCCAGGAAGATTACGAACAGCTGCGAGGCCGTGTTGGTGATCAGCGGGAACACGCCGCGACCGAGCTCAGCGGCGATTTGCGATACGTACTTGGACGCCACAGTAACCAGCGAGGACAGATTATCGTCCAGGTACTCCTTGAGCGGCGTGTTGTTGAGCGTCTTAGCGTGCGAAATCATCTCGTTGAGATCACCGCCCGCAACGCGAAGCTGCTCAGGCAGACGGCTCAGGACTTCCATAATCTGACCGAGCAAAATAGGCGACAGGATGCAGACGACGCCGACGAGCACTGCCACAACCACGATCAGCGCGATGAGCGAACCGATGCCACGACCGACGCCGTGATGCTCGAGCCAGTTAGTGATCGGCGACATCACAAAAGCGATGATGGAACCGACAGCGAGAAACTCGATAACCGGCGCCAGGATACCCATAAGGTTAAAGATGACGGCTGCGATGACAATGCAGCCGACGACAGCCCAAATGCGAAGCGTCAGAATACGAGTATCGCGCAGCGTGCGGTCGGTTTGTTGGGGGTGCTCAATCATGAACGAACCATCACTCCGTCGGGGTCGATCTTGTCCTGTATCTTCTTAAGGGTACGGCGCAGCAGGCGCGAAACCTGCACCTGCGAGATACCCAACTTCTTAGCGATCTCGATCTGGGTCATGCCCTTCACAAAGCGCAGCTCGATAACCTCACGCTCACGCGGCGAGAAATCGCGGATGGCTTCCTCGATCACCAGGCGGTCATCGGTAAAATCGAGCTCGTTGTCGTCATCGGCATAGCGGTCGAGAATCGAGGGGGCATCATCGGAATCGGACGCGCCAGGAGCCTCGATGGGCACCGAGGTATAGGCCGAAGACGATTCCATGGCCTCCAGCACCTCGTCGACGGTCACGCCCAGGTACTCAGCGATTTCTTCAACCTTAGGCGAGCGCTGCAGCTCGTTAGTGAGCTTGTCGGTAGCTTGGTTAACCTTGGCAGAAAGCTCCTGCAAACGGCGCGGCACGCGCACGCTCCAGCCCTTATCACGGAAGTGACGCTTAATCTCGCCCAGGATGGTAGGCGTGGCAAACGTCGTGAACTCGAGTCCGCGCTCGGGGTCAAAGCGGTCGATAGCCTTGAGCAAACCCAGATAGCCGACCTGCATGAGGTCGTCGAGTGGCTCACCGCGGTTCTTAAATTTGTTGGCAAGAAACCTTACCAGGTTCATATGGGACATGACGAGCTGCTCGCGTGCGTCCGGATCACCGGTCTCTTTGTAGCGACGAAACAGCTCGCGGGTTTTCTCCTTGTCCCAAGCGGTCTTACCGCTCCGGGAACGTTCGGTCATATTAGATATCCGCCTTGAGGTCGAGGGAAAGCGTCAGGGGCGCCTCAGTCTTTTCGTAGGAATCGCACACGCTCGCCAGAATGAGCTCGGCATACACGGCAGCCTGGTCATCCTCGTCGACGGTGGCCCGATCGCCAAAGGTAAAGTTCATGCCAACGTGAGACTCATCGACATCGAACCTGATCATGATGTCATCGGAATCAACAGCCGTGCAACCAAAGATAAAGGCCTCCTCGGCAGCCATACGAATGTCCTCGATGCGATCGACGGACATGGAGCACAACGCACCGACATTAGCCGCCGTCATACGTACGAGGCGAGCCAGACGCGGGTCTCCGGCGACAGTCAGCGTGATGGGGCAAGTTGCTTCGCTACTCATCGCAGGACTCCTCGGAGGTCTCGGCGGGCGTGTAGGTGTAATACTGAGCAGGCTTGGCTGCGGGCTTCTGAGCCGCATCCGCACCATCGGCGGCCTTGTCCCTGTCTCTTATACACATCTCCGAGCCCACGAGAC
>CABSNH010000122.1 GCA_902478985.1 uncultured Collinsella sp. | reverse complement strand
AAACGATACGGCCGAGCTCGCCCAACGCAAGCAAGCCCTTCACGCGAGTACGCATCGGGCAAAACCGATTTTTCATCGCTTCCATAAACGGCACGCCGCACTCACGGGAAACGGAGGCGATCGCATGGGCCTCTTCTTCGTTCAAAACGGCCGGCTTTTCGCACAGTACGGCCTTTCCCGCGCGCAGTGTCCGACAGACCCAATGCGCATGCATGCCATGTGGAAGAGCCAAGTAGATTGCGTCGACATCGGGGTCGGCAATCAGCGCATCATAAGCCGCATCGCCGCTATCGTCAGCCGTGGCATAACTGTGCGCGGCATCAATCGAAAACGCCCTGCAAAACTCCTCAACATGCGAAGGAGTGCGGCCGGCGGCAGCCACAAGCCGTGCCCCGTCCACCTCCTTGAGCGACGATGCAAATCGATGCGAAATGTGTCCAGCGCCCAAAACGCCCCAACGAACCTCACGCAAATCATCACATGAATCCCGATGGCCCACGACAGCCCCCTTCAGTTGCGGTGAAATAGTTCCTGTCGATGCCTTATTCTGCCGCAAGCAGGAACTATTCCACCGCAAGTTATAAAAGGGTCACGAGGAGCGCGTTTTGCCGAAGGCCTTAAGCACCGCCGTCATGGAGCCAGGCTGAAAACGGCGGCGTACGTCGTCCAAGCGCCCGGGGATATCGATGTGCTGCGGGCAATGCCGCGCGCATTTGCCGCACTTGACGCAATTGCTCACCAGCTTGGGCTCGTTCGTCCGCACCGCGCTCGCCGTAAAGTATTGAGACAGCCCCGTAAACCAGCTGTGCGCATAGCTTGCGTTGTAGGCAGCAAAACACCCAGGGATATTGATGCCTTTAGGACACGGCATGCAATAGCCGCATCCCGTGCAGGGCACGCGATTCGATTTTTCAAACTCCCTCAGCACGCGTGCGATGGCATCGAGCTGAGCAGCCGTCATCGAATCCGGCAGGGCCCGATCGGCCAACGCCGCGTTCTCATCCACTTGCGCGGTATCGGTCATACCCGAAAGCAGCATCGTCACCTGAGGATGGTTCCACACCCACGAAAGCCCCCAGGCGGCCGGAGTGCGCAAATGCGGGTCACGGGCGCCATCGAGCACAGCGCGTGCCCGCGGCGGAAGTTTGCCCGCTAGACGACCGCCCAGCAGTGGCTCCATCACAAACACCGCAAGACCGCGCTCCGCAGCCGCCATGAGTCCTGCCGTTCCCGCTTGGTAACGCTCGCCGGCATAGTTGTACTGGATCTGGCAAAAATCCCAGTCATATGCGTCAAGCACCGTCAGGAAATCCGCCGCGCTGCCGTGATACGAAAAACCAATCTGGCGAATGCGCCCCGCCGCCTTTTGACGCGCGATCCAGTCCTCGATGCCCAACGCCACCACACGTTCCCACTGGGCGGGCGAGGTAATGTTGTGCATGAGGTAATAGTCGATATGGTCGGTCCGCAGGCGGCACAGTTGCTCGTCGAAGAACCGGTCGAAATCCTCCGCGCATTTGCACGAAGCATGCGGCAGCTTGGTCGCGAGCAAAACCTGGTCGCGTAGGCCTAGGCGCTCAAGCGAAGCGCCCACGCAAGCCTCGTTGCCGGGATAGAGATAGGCCGTGTCCAGGTAGTTAATCCCCTGCTCCACCGCACGGGAGATGATGGCGTCGGCTGTCTTCGCATCCGGGCGTCCCGGCGCACCGGGAAACCTCATGCAGCCCAGCCCCAACGCCGAGATACGGTTACCGCTTTTGGGGTCAACGCGATATTGCACGGCCCCTCCTCCCCCATCGAAGCCCTGATAAGGCGAAACAAACCTGTCACGTCATCGAAGCACATCGGAATCGCAATCGAGAACGTATCGTAACGCAGCAGAAATCAGGCCGTCACGGCACCGCTTTAACATCAGCAAAAAGCCCGATGAAAGGAGGCGAGCGTGGCCACGCGTGAGGACGCCTACCCCTATCCCGGCGAGCAATACATCCTCTCGGTCGACCGTTACCAGATCGAGATCATGGACCATCTGGACGAGCTTCCCGCCACAGGCGCCGTCATCTTCTGCACCTTCCCCAAGGTGCGCGATGGCGTTGGATATCCCGCACGCGTTTTTGCCATCTGCCCCGCGGCATAAGTTCCCATGCGTTTGTTCTTCTAAATTCAGCCTCCGGTGCACGCTACACGCCCCAGCGGCATACAATCCATCAGGCGCCCCGCACGCGGGCGCCTTTTTGTGAGGAGATGATTCACATGCAGATCAACAAGGTCGCCTTTATCGGCAAGGGCGGCGTCGGGCTACTCTACGGCAGCATGATCGCCCAGGCACTCGGCGACGATGCCGTCGAATACGTCATGGACGACGCCCGTTTCGAGCGTCACGCAGGCGACGCCCTTACGGTCAACGGCGAGCCCTGCGCACTCAAGTCCGTGCGCGCCAGCGAGGCAACGCCCGCCGATCTGGTCATTCTCACGGTCAAGACGACTGGACTCGACCAGGCGCTCAAGACTATGGAACACATCGTGGGCCCCAATACGCTCATCGCCTCGCTGTGCAACGGCATTACGAGCGAGCAAAAGATAGCCGAGCACTTTGGCTGGAAGCGCACCGTCCTGGGTATCTGCCAGGGCATGGACGCCGTATTCCTCGACGGCGCGCTCACCTTTACCAATGCGGGCGAGATTCGCTTTGGCGCGGCAGCGTGCACCGAGCCCGCAACCGTCACCGCCATCGACAAGCTCTACACACGATGCGGCATCGCCCATACCGTCGAGAGCGACATTGTGCACCGCATGTGGGCTAAACTCATGCTCAACGACGGCATCAACCAGACCTGCATGGCCTACGCCGGGACCTACGGAAGCGCCACGGAGCCGGGCTCCGAGCAGCGTCGCTGCTTTGTTTCCGCCATGCGCGAAACGCTTGCGGTCGCCAACGCCGAGGGCATTGAGCTGACCGAGGCAGACCTGACGCAGATGGTGCATCTCATCGAGGGAATCGACCCCGCCGGTATGCCCTCGATGGCTCAAGACCGCGTCGCAAGGCGCAAAACCGAGGTTGATGAGTTCGCGGGCACCATCTGCCGCCTCGCAGCCAAACACGATATCCAAGTGCCGCAAAACGATTGGCTCTACCAGCGCATCCGTGATATCGAGGCAAGCTGGTAACGCCAACGCACCGCATTCAACAGCCTTAACAGCAAAGCCGCCGCAAGGAAACCGTTCCCCCTGCGGCGGCTTTCATCTTCGTCTATGACCGGCAGCCAATCTCACAACAGTTAGCGTTGCGACTCCGGCACCTCGTCCTCGTCATCGCGGCAAAGCAGCACGCCGGCGCTTCCCAGCAGCGCCGCTGCGATCAGCGCGCCAACCACGGTTGGAGTAGCCCCGCATGCCCCCTGCATACCCGCAACGAGCGCGGCCGTAGGACCAAGGCAGCCAAGCACCAATGCGACGGCGGCAACGGCGATATCTCGAGCGTTCACAAGACCACTTCCTCCAAGAGAAAGACCTTAATTCTCAAGAACCAGTGTGCCCCGCGCCCATATGCGCGGCGTACTGCCACGGTAAGCGCTCTGTTAGCTCAAGCATGCACAAAAAACGGACGCCCTTACGTTGCCCAAAGGCTCGGTAAAGACGCCCGCCCGTCATGTCCTATTGGCTTATGGCAGATTACCAACCGGTATAGTAGTCGGTGGTTCCGGCTGCGCAGCCGGAGTCATAGACCTTGCACTCGCCCTTGGAACCGGTAAACGTGGAGCCCTGAGCCTTATCGCCCGCGGCAACGACGTAGTAACCATCGGAATCGCGCCAAAAGCCCTCGGAATCCTGAGTCCACTCGCCCGTGCGGTGATGGTAGAGCACGTTGCTGCTGTAATAGGTCTCACGACGACCGTTATAGTTATTGACGCCGCTCGAGCGCGTCAGACCCGAGCCGTTCGCGTAATACGCAGCAGACGCGTAAGACGAGCCGGAGCCGGCGTTGTAATACGAAGCCTGAACGGCCTCAGCGGCCTCGGCTTCGGCAGCCGCAGCCTCGAGCGCCTCGCGCTTAGCATCCTCGAGCGCGGAGCGAAGCTCGTCGAGCTCGGCCGACTTCGCGTCGACCTCCTCCATCGTCAAAAGACTGCCCGCACCATCGATACAACCTTGCAGTACAGCGCGCTCGTCATCGGTGGCATAGTCACCGTACATGTTCATGATGATCTGGGCGCGGACCTCCAGGGAATCGCGCTTGGCCCCCATAGAGGCGTTCCACTCCTGCATGGAGCCAAAGCCGTCGCCGCGATAGTCGACGGGCTGCATCAGCGTCGCCTCGGACGGCGTGGATCCGACCGTGTCGGACAGTGTTGCCGCGTGGGCATCGGTTGCGCCGGCGCCCGCCAAAAGTGCCACGGTCAGAGCGGCGGAAAGGGCGGCGGCTTTCGGTTTTCGTGAATCAATCCTCATGTAGCTGGAAACCTCCGTAGTGCGTTTTTGCTGCGTTTGAGCTGCGTGTGATTCGATCGCGCTGCATAGTACCCCGAGCAAATCGCGACCTGCGGTTTTACTCAAAAGGCGCACGTCAATTGCGTAAAACTCACATCCTCTCAACAGGAGTTTTCCACAACTCGAATGCATAAAGCGTGCCAAAAACCCTGTTTTTGCACCCTCTCTATGCAAAAAAGGCGCCTGTGCAACCATTGTTCGCACAGGCGCCTTGAGCAGGCATTTTATGCAGTTATACCTATCGAGTCGCAAGGGGGTCCTTGCACAAGTCGCCTTACTCGTCCAGCGCGGCGAAGGCCTGCTTCAGATCCCAAATGATATCCTTGGCGTTCTCGGTACCGATGGAAAGACGGATCGTGGAGGGCGTGATGTTCTGCTCGGCGAGCTCCTCGGCAGAGAGCTGGGAGTGCGTGGTGGTAGCCGGGTGCACGACGAGCGACTTGACGTCGGCCACGTTGGCGAGCAGCGAGAACACCTGCAGATGATCGATGAACTTCCAAGCTGCCTCCTGGCCACCCTTAATCTCAAAGGTAAAGATCGAGGCACCGCC
>CABSNH010000121.1 GCA_902478985.1 uncultured Collinsella sp. | reverse complement strand
CGTACGCCACTCATGGTATGTTTATCGCGATAACAAGGACGGAGGTGCCCGTGGCGCGCACTTAGTGCCTGACTTTTTTGTTTAAAAATCAATTACTTAAAGCAACGAAGAATCAACGACTTTCCCCCTTGATTCGTCTGCGCAACAAAAACCTGTACACCAGCCTCCAAAAAAGACATGTTTGGTATGTTTGGTGGCTGATGTACACAAAAGCGATAGACATCCCGTCCGATACCGTCCTCATGTCTGGACTCTCTATGCTCGCGCTGGATAGACATCGCTAGAACGGGTATAGTATCGAAAGTTTTGTCGTTTACCAGCGGGGGAGTCCTGTGGGCATCAAAAAGAAGATCAAAAAGGAGCTTATCGGCACTTCCGATTACCCGTCGAATAAGATCTTCACGATCTCCAATTTCATTACCTTCACGCGCCTGATCCTCACGCTGGTCTTCCTGTACCTTTTTGTGACGGACAACAACCGTGTCGTCGCCATCGTCATCTATGCCATCGCGGCCTCCACCGACTGGATGGACGGCCAGATTGCCCGCATGACCAAAACGGTCTCATGGCTCGGCAAGGTTATGGATCCCATCTGCGACCGTGCGCTGCTATTTACCGGCGTACTGGGCCTGGTGGTCCGCGGCGAGCTTCCCATCTGGGTCTGCGTGCTCATCATTGGTCGCGATATATACCTGGGCATCGGCACGCTCATCGTGCGCCACTATCACCGCCGCCCCATCGACGTCGTCTTCCCCGGCAAGATTGCGACGGCGCTGCTCATGACCGGCTTCTCGCTCATGCTGTTGGGCTTTCCCACTGTGGATGGCTGGCATCTGCTGCCCGCCACGTTCACGGCCTTCCCGGGCCTCAACGGCAGCCCGGTACCGCTTGGCATCTTCTTTGTGTACGGCGGCGTCATCTTCTCCATGCTCACCGCCGTCATCTATTCCATTAAGGGTGGAGCAGCCATTAAACAAGCCGTGGCGCATCCCGAGGACGAAGACATCGACTTTCTTAACCCCGAAATCGAAGACTAAGTCGTTGGGGTATGATTACGTACAGTTCATTCTTTGCGGCATGTCCGCGTTAAGTTAGGGGTTGTCATGGACAACATGGTTAACAATATGCCTCAGAACAATAAGGCCTCAGAAGCCACCTGCGTTTTCCGCGTTCCTTCGAGCGATGTCACCGTTCCCGACCTCATGGCCAACGTGCACATCACCGCACCCGTCTTATCTATCGTCAAAGGCCCTCAAACCGGTGCAGCCTTTGAGCTCGAGGATAATGTGACCACCATCGGCCGCGATCCCGCCAACGGCATCTTCCTCAACGACATGACCGTGTCGCGTAGCCACGCGCGCATTATTCGCGAGGGTCTGGGTGCCCGCATCGAGGACCTGGGCTCGCTCAACGGTACGTGGGTTGATGGCGCCATCGTCAACGGCGCACCGCTGCACGATGGCTCTTCCGTCCAGATCGGTACGTTTACGCTCATCTACCACGAGAGCACGCCGGAGCGCATCGAAACCGGTGAGTAGGGCATGGCCGAACGCAATTATCTGAGTATCGGCCAGGTCGTCAATCTACTTCGAGGCGCATACCCCGATCTTTCGAACTCAAAAATTAGATTTCTCGAAGATGAGGGGCTCATCACCCCTCATCGCACGCCTAAGGGCTATCGTCAGTACTCCAAGGAGGACGTTGACCGCCTGGAGGTCATTCTGCACCTCCAGAAGACTCGCTACATGCCGCTCAACGTGATCAAGCAGCGCCTGGAAAACGCCACGGACCTGTCTACGCTCGCCTACGAGGTGGGCCTGTTGTCCGATGTTCCGCTCAAGACGGAACCCAAGGAGACTAAGCAAAAACTGCATCCCATCGAGACCATCCCCGATATGCTCGGCGTCGAGATCTCGTTTATCCGCTCCCTGGCCGAAAACGACCTCATTCGCATCATCAAGAGCCCGCAGAATCGCGAGCTTGTCGATGGCCGCGATTTCCCGATCATCCGCTATTGCTCCGAGCTTTCGCGCTTCCATATCGAGCCGCGCAACCTGCGCCAGTACGTATCGTCCGCAAACCGCGAGTCCTCGATGTTTGAGCAGGTTCTCGTGAGCATGCTCGGTATGGATACTTCCGACGACGAGCGCGATGCCAAGCTCGAGCGTGCATTTAAGAAGCTGCATGACCTCACCGAGGGCGTCCATACCGCTCTGCTCAAGAACCGTGTATTCGAGTCACTCAACGCCGTGGTGGAGGATGCCGATATCGATGCCCTCGACGAGGAGATCGCACGCTCCGAGTCAACCAAGGCCAAAAGCGAAGAGACATCTACCTCCGCGGTCCCCGTGCGTGAGGAATCCCTCGTGCAGCCGCTCAAGGTTGTCGCCCCCTCACGCGCCGGCACCGCCAGCGCGGCCAAATAGACGCTGCTACAAACCAGCCTCCCCTGAAAGGTCATGCCATGTACGACTTCGAATCTCACATCGTCGACATCCCCGACTATCCCGAGCCCGGAGTCATCTTTAAGGACATCACGCCGCTCTTTGGTAATCCCGAGGCGCTAAAGGCCATGGTTGATGCCCTGGCTGAGCATTTTGCCGGCATGGGCATCACCAAGGTCGTGGGTCCCGAGGCCCGCGGCTTTATGGTCGGCGTGCCCGTGGCCGTCGCCCTGGGCGCTGGCTTTGTGCCCGCACGCAAGCCGGGCAAGCTGCCGCGCAAGACGGTAAGCGAGAGCTACGAGCTCGAATATGGCACCGACTCTATCGAGATCCACGCCGATGCCATTACCTCTAAAGATACCGTGTTGATTCTGGATGACTTGGTCGCGACGGGCGGAACCGTCGAGGCAACAGGTAAACTGGTGCGAGATATGGGCGCAAAGCTTGTGGGTTACGGTTGTATCCTCGAGCTTGCGTTTCTCAACCCGCGCGAGAAGCTCACGCCTTCCAACGAGGACGTTGAGCTCTTTAGCCTGGTAACGGTGGACTAGACGTTACCCTTAGATACCGGAAAGGAAGCTCCATGCGCACAGCAAACACGCATAAAAACATGGCACGCTGCGCTGCTACGGCAACCCTCGCTTGTGTTTTGGGCCTGGGCCTCGCGGCTCCTGCCTATGCCGATACCGCATCCGACCTTGCCGCCGCTCGTACCAAACTCGAGCAGATCGGCACGCAAACCCAGCAAATTCATGAAGAACTCTCCGCACAGACGCAGGAGCTTGATCAGACTGCAGGCGAGATCACGCAAAAGCAGCAAGAGATTGCCGAGGGCCAGGCAAAGCTTTCGAGCTACGTTGCCGGTGAGTACAAGACCGGCGGTCTGAGTCTCCTTCAGGTTCTGACGGGCGTCGACGATCTGGGCGACATGCTCAACCGTCTGTTCTATTACGGCAAGGTTTCCGACAAGCAGGCCCAGACCATTCAGGATGTCAAGGACCTTAAGCAGCAGCTCACCGATAAGCAGGCCGAGCAGGAGAAGAACGTCGCCGCGACGCAGAAGAAGGTCGACGAGCTCAACGCCCAGCAGGCTGAGGCCCAGAGTGTCGTGAGCTCCCTGGACTCCCAGCTGCAGGCCGAGCTTGCCGCCGAGGCTGAAGCCAACGCAGCACTTCAGGCCGGCATTAACGCCAGCACCGCCGAGAAGGCTACGGTGAGCAACGACACCGCCGGTACGACTGAGAACACCAACGATGGCGGCAATACGCCCGCGCCCACTCCTACGCCCGCTCCGACCCCTACGCCGCAGCCCGCCCCGGCTCCGGCTCCGGCTCCGACGCCTTCCGCACCGAACCAGTCTGTTGACGGCGGCTCCGTTGTTTCGCGTGCCTACAGCAAGCTGGGTTGCGCTTATTCCTGGGGCGGCATTGGACCGGACAGCTTTGACTGCTCCGGTTTTGTAAGCTACTGTCTCACGGGCCGCTACTGCCGTCTGGGCACCACCGGCACCTTCATGGGTTGGACCCGCGTGTCCGACCCGCAACCGGGCGATGTCGTGGTTAACTCCTACCATACTGGCATCTATATCGGTAATGGTCAGATGATCCATGCTTCCGACTACAAGACGGGCGTCATCATCAGCTCCGTTGCAGCCGGCATGAACAACAACTACATTTTCGTGCGCTACTAAGTCACTCTGTATAGCAAACGAATGTGAACCTCGTGGCCTTTGGGCTGCGAGGTTCATTTATTTGTGACCGTGCTCCATACATGACCCCAATGAGCTAGTTTTCAATACTAGATGCACGTTTCAAAGGTAAGCAAGATGGCTATAATAAATGAGAAACATCTAGAAAGGACCCTCTATGAGCTGGGCACTTATCTCCGATTCGAGCTGCAACCTCCGCGATTGGCAACCGACCGCGCCCCATACCACCTTTGCATTTGCACCCCTCAAAATTCGAGTGGGGGAGCGCGAGTTCGTCGATGACCTCACGCTCGATGTTCACGAACTCAATTGCGCCGTGCAGGCGGAGTCGAGCGCTTCTTCGAGCGCCTGTCCGAGCGTAGGCGAGTGGACCGAACTCTTTAGGCTTGCCGACAAGACGATTTGCATGCCCATCTCCGAGGGAGTCTCGGGAAGCTACAATGCCGCGGCCACCGCACGTGACATGGTGCTTGCCGAGGAGCCGGACCGTCAGATTCATTTGGTTAACTCGCGAGCCGCAGGTGGCAAAATGGATTTGATCTTCCTGCTGTTCGACCGCTATCTTGCAAGCAACCCAGATGCCTCCTTTGAGGACGCCTGCGCCTATTTCGATAGCTTGGAGCAGAACAGCAAGATCCTCTTTAGTTTGTGCAATTACGAAAACCTTGCGAAGGCCGGACGTATCCCTAAGGCGGCCGGCGTTATTGCTAACAAGCTCAATATCCGCATTTTGGGCACGGCGAGCGAAGCGGGCAAAATTGAACTCGTTGGTCACACCCGCGGCGAAAAGAAGATGCTCACCAAGATTGTCGACACCATGGAGGCCGAAGGCTTTACTGGCGGCGAGGTCGTAATCGACCATGTCGAAAATGAGGCGGGCGCCCAGGCACTTGCCAGCCG
>CABSNH010000120.1 GCA_902478985.1 uncultured Collinsella sp. | reverse complement strand
CCCTATTGCGCTGTTTGCGGTCGCGCTGACGGCTGCGGCGGTCGTTGTTGCGATCGTCCTTGCGGTCGTTGCGCTCGTCGCTGCGCTTGTGCTGACGACGGTTGGGGCGGGCGCCCTCTTCGGTCTCGACGCCCCCGTCAGCCGCGGCTGCGGGCGCATCGGTGCCGGACGGGGCCTCGCCCTCTGCCTTGGCATCGGCGTTGGCATGGGCGCTGGGATCGGCGTCGCCCTGCTGCTCGGCAACCTTGGCCCTTGCGGACTTCTTGCGCGTACGCTTGGGCTTCTCAGTTGCCGGCTGATCGGCGCTCTCGGCCTCGGAAGCGGCATCGGCGGTTGCCTCCGAGGACTTATCGTCGACGGGCTTGGCCTCGGCGTCGGCCTTGGCCTTCGCCTTCGTCGAGCGCTTTGCCGCGGTGCGACGGCTACGGCCGGGGCGGACATCGACGGACTCGGCATCGACAGATGCGGGAGCCTCGGTGGACGGAACGTCCTGGACCGGGGCGTCGGCCGTAGCCGTGGGCTCGGCCGTCACCGCTGCGCTCTGAGCAGCAGCTGCTGCGGCAGCGGCTTTCTCGGCCTCAACAAACGCCTTGGGCTTGCGGCCGCGACGATGCGGGCGCAGAGCCGGATCAACGGCGGGAACCTCGTTGGCCTCAGCGTGCACGACGGGCTCGGCGGAGGAAGCGCCCTCCCCTGCCGCAGAACGAGCCGGAGCTTCAGCGACCTCAGGAGTCAGCTGCTCGACGGGTTGCTGCGTCTTGGCTGCCGCACGGCGACGCGTGCGCGGTGCCGGCTTCTCGGCCGACTGTTCGGCAGCAGGAGCCTCGGGGGCGACCGGCGCAGCGAGCTCAGTCAATGCCGCGGCCTCGCGCTCGGCAGCGCGACGGCGGGCACGCACAACCTGGGCCTCGCTAATCTGCGCCAGTGCACGGGCCTGCGCGACCTCATCGGAAATGGGGACCGAAGCATCGGTGGCAACGGGCCGCTTCGCGCGCGTGGTGCGCGTCGTACGACGCTTGGGCTTTTCGGCATCCTCGCCGTCCGCAGCAGGCTTGGCCACACGACGCGTACGCTTGGGCTTAGCGGGAGCAGCCTCCTCGCTAGCAACGGGCGTGGTGGGCGCGGCGGCCTTAGGCGCCTCGGGAGCCGAGACCTGCGCCGGCGCGGGCAGCACGGCCTGGTCCGACGTAACCGGTGCAGCGGGAGCCGTTTGCGTCGTCGTTATTTCGTTTTCTTGTTGTTGATCAGACACAGTGTTTGCTCAACTTTCTTTTCAAGCCCTGCGATCACATGCTCCCTGCATATACCTTCAGGGCGGCTAAACAGTCTAGCTCCGTCCAAAAAGCGACGGGCACCATTGATCTGTATCGAGATGATTGCGTCAAATACGCAGCGTAAGTGTAACACAACCGCTGCCACCTGCAACTTAGTCATCGGGGGCGTTCTTAAACGACTAGTCAAAAGGAACACTCTTTACAAAGTTCCGGCGCACACCATCGCCACATCATAAGCTGCGGTGAAATAGTTCCCAAATCCCGGCCGACACCTCTCAAGCAGGAACCATTCCACCGCAACTCATAAGAAGAAGGCAGGTCAAGCCTCAAGCATCGAGAAAACGGAACAGCTAAGGGGCAAGGGCATCGGCCCCAAGATCGACACGCCACGAATCGCGCCCATCTACTACGTTTGCCCCCGCACCCCTGACCATACTCACTATTTTTCGAAAGTCGCAGACCTGCTACCTGCGGTTTTAATATTGCGATTTTCGGCGTGGTTCGGGGTACGCACTTAAACGTAGTAGATGCCCCCGATTCTTGGCAGAAGGTATCCCACCGCTCCTCCACGGGACAAAAATGATCCGTTTTCCTCCGTCCCCTAGGGTCATTTTCAAAACTATGGCTGTTTACTACGATGAATCGCTCAACCACGACCACGCCAAAACCCGGAAAAATAAAACCCCAGCTAGATGGCTTGCACTTTTCGGTGAAAAGCCAGTGTGATTGGAATCCCTCGATTCATCGTAGTAAACCGGTATAGTTGTGATTTAGTAGCATTTTCCAACACGCCAAAAAGCACCGCCAAACGCAAAAAACCCGACCTCCGCATGGGAGATCGGGCTTAGAAGGCTCAGTTAAACCAAACCAACGCAGTCAAATGATCAGCGCTTACATCTGCTCGGGGGCAGAAACGCCAACGAGGGTAAGCACCAGGGCGAGCGTCACACGGACAGCGTCGCAGGCAGCCAGACGGGCGCGCGAGAGCTCGGGGTCGACGGGACGGCCCTCGCTCGGCAGAACCTGGCAGGCGGCGTAGAAGCTGTGGAAGTCGCCGGCGAGCTCCTCGGCAAAGTGAGTCAGGCGGAACGGGGCTCGATCGCGAGCGCAGCTGGCGATGAGGTCGGTGAGCTCGTTGAGCTTACGCGAAAGGGCGAGCTCGGTCGGGTCGGTCAGCAGCGAGTAATCGACGTTCTCACCGATGGCCTTGGCGGCGACGGCCTTCATGCCCATCTCAGCGGCCTGCTCGGCGGTAACGTCTGCGGCACGACGCAGGATGGAGCACACGCGAGCGTGAGCGTACTGAACGTAGTACACCGGGTTGGAGTTGTCGCGCTTCTTGACAGCCTCGATATCGAAGTCGACCATCTGGTTGGAGCTCTTGGAGATGAGCGTGTAGCGAGCGGCGTCAGAGCCGACCTCGTCGACGAGTTCCTGCAGGGTCACCATGGTGCCCTTGCGCTTGGACATACGGACGGGTTTGCCGTTGCGCAGCAGGTTGACGAGCTGGCCCAGCAGAACCTCAAACTTGCCGGGATAGCCAAGAGCGTCGCAGACGCAGCGGACGCGCTCGATGTAGCCGTGGTGGTCGGCGCCCCAGATGTCGATGACGTGGTCGACGCGCTGGAACTTATCCCAGTGATAGGCAACGTCGGAGGCGAAGTAGGTGTACTCGCCATCGGACTTGATCAGGACGCGGTCCTTGTCATCGCCCAGATCGGTGGAGCGGAACCACAGGGCGCCGTCCTTGGTGTAGAGATAGCCCATCTTGTCGAGCTTCTCAAAAGCGCGGTCGACGGCGGAGGTGCCGGCGGTCTCGCCCTCGGTGTCCTTCACGTACAGAGAGCGCTCGGAGAACCAACGATCGAAGTCGCAGTTAACGGCGTGGCAAAGGTCGCGCATGTTGTCGACCATCTTTACGTAGCCGCGCTCGCGGAAGCTCTCCATGCGCTCCTGCGGATCGGCGTTGACCCACTTATCGCCGTCGGTGCGCCAGAACTCGGCAGCCTCGTCGATGATGTAGTCGCCGCCGTAGGAGTCCTTGCCCAGAGTCTCGGCAAAGTTATCCTGATACGGATGGGTCTCGGGATGCTCGTCGCTCTCGTCGGCAACAAAGGCGTCGCGGTCGGCGATCAGAAGCTTGTGAGCCTCGTCGATATCCACGCCCTGCTTGGCGATGATGTCGGCAAGCTGCATATAGCGCGTGCTGATGGAGTTGCCGAAGGTGTTCATCTGAGAGCCGTGGTCGTTGATGTAGAACTCACGCTGGATGTCGTAACCGGCGTGGTCCATCACACGGCAAAGGGAGTCGCCCAGAGCGGCCCAGCGACCATGACCGATGTGCATGGGGCCGACGGGGTTGGCGGAGACGAACTCGACCTGGGTCTTCAGGCCGCCACCGACGTTGGACTTAGCGAAGTCCATACCCTTCTCGCGGGCCTCGCCAAAGATGGCGTTCTTGACAGCGACGGAGAGGTAGAAGTTGATGAAGCCAGGACCGGCGATCTCGACCTTCTCGATCGCGGGGTCCTCGGGCATATGGGCGACGACGGCCTCGGCGATCTTGCGCGGGGCGCAATGAGCCAGCTTGGCAGACTTCAGGGCCATGGTGGAGGTCCACTCGCCATGAGAAGTATCAGCCGGTCGCTCGATAGCGCAATCGTCAAGTTCAAATGCGGAAAGGTCGCCGGCCTCCTGGGCCGCAGCAAGCGCAGCGCGTACCAGCTCTTCAATCTTCTCGGGCATAGATCCTCCTTGTGTTAAAGCCCCCGAGCTCTTGGTCACTCGTAGGGCAAAAGCCAGAGTTTGTAGCACTCTATCACAAGCGGTAGCTACTGTCGCAGGGTAAAGCTAATAGATATTGCATATGCACAAAAATGACTACCGCTCTTGCGCGGCGGTACAAAGTTGGCGGTTTGCCTGCAGTTTATACACGTTCCGGAAATGCATAAACGTATGGATAAGCCGTTCTATTTATCGAATACTCTAACCTATCGGAGTTGTGTGCTTTTCCTGCATAAAGTGATGGTTTGCGCACGTCAGCGTGGTATTCTTAACATACGTAAATTCGTATAAGTTGGAGGTAGCATGTTCTCAATCGGTCAACACGTCATTCATCCGGGTCAGGGAGTCTGCACCGTCGTCGGCTTTAGGGACGACACACCGCAGCCCATGTTGTTGCTCGAGACCAAGCAGGGACATGCGCAGACGATTCTCATGTACCCCGTGGCGCAGGCCGACCGTCTGCATGCCGCTATCTCCCAGCAAGATGCAGAGCACCTGCTGAGCCACTACGATGAGCTGGAGTGCGACACCTTTACCGAGCGCAATAGCTCGCTCGAGGAGACGCACTTTAAGCAGCAGCTCAAGCTGGGCGCGCCCGAGACGGTTCGCGTGGCAAAAACCATGATGCACCGTATTCGCCAGGCCGAGGAAGCAGATAAAAAGCCCAGCTCCTACTACATGCGCGTACTCAAGGAAGCCAAGCGCCGCTCCATCGAGGAGTTCGCCGTGGCCCTGGGCGTCACCGAAGAGGCCGCCGAAGCCCGCCTAGCCCAAGCCGCCCTCAACTAACCTGCCCACGCCAAAACCACCACAAAGGGGACAGGCACCTTTGTGGTGGTTTTTTCGCTCTAGTCGTTCTAGTAGTATTCATTCTTAGCGATACCTACGAACACAAGGAGTCTTTTATGGCAGAGCTGCTTTCCGCCGGAATCACCCGCGACCGTGCGTTCGAATTGCTCAACGAGCACAACAAGGACCCGTTCCACATCACCCACGGCGAAAC
>CABSNH010000119.1 GCA_902478985.1 uncultured Collinsella sp. | reverse complement strand
CCTGGCTCAGCGTAAGCGAGCCGCGCTTGGCGAGCTCGAGCATGGCCAGGAAGGTGACGACGAGTTGCTCGGTGGTGGCGTTGCCGTCCAACAGCTCGCGGAAGGTGCAGGTTTGGTGCGCCATGGTAAAGCGGTCGACCGAGGCCACCGTCAGGTCGAGCGGCACGCGGTGCGGTGCCACGTGCTCGGCCTCCAGCAGGAAGGTCTGGCGCTTGCCGTCCAGATCGGCGCAGATGACGGCGAGACCGCGCAGGGTAATGCCGGCCAGGTAGTCGGGCATAAGGCCCAAAAACTCGGGGTCGGGGCCGGCCACGCGCGGATGCATGCGGCTTTCGGCCTGCATGCGCGCGCCGAGAGCCGCCGCCGCGCCCTTAAACTGCTTGTAGGCGATCAGGCGCTGAATCAGGACTTCGCGCAGGGCGTCTCCGTCGAGCGCGCTGAGTTCCTCGAGGCCTTCGTCGTCATCGTCATCGTCGTCTGTCTTGCGCGGGGCCTCCTGGGGCACCAGCGAGGCAGCCTTGATGTCCAAAAGGGTTGCCGCGACCAGCAAAAAGTCGCTCGCCACGTCCAGGTCCAGGGCCTCGATGCGCTCGACCTCGGCCAGGTATTGCTCGGCCACCTCGCTGATCGAGATGGCGCCGATATCAACTTTTTGGCGGGTTACCAGCTGCAGCAGCAGGTCGAACGGTCCGCTGTAGACCTGTGTCGACACGCGATACGACATCTTCGACCTCCTTTGACGGCGCCTTCGCGGCGCGGTTTGGGTGCATGTTGGGACCGATTTGCACGGTCGACCTGTAAGTTTACCTTAGATACCGGCGATTGCGAAGTTGAGCAGCCACTCGGCCAGCGGATACACGGTAACGTCGAAATACCGCCCGATCACGTCGATGCCGGTCCACATGGGCAGCAGGTACAGCACGATGATGAGTATGGGCATGGCGTATTGCTGCAAGTGGTAGTAGTTGGCGAGTGCCTTGCCCTTGAGGAAGGGCACGATGATCGATGAGCCGTCGAGCGGCGGGATCGGGATGAGGTTAAAGAACGCGAGCGACAGATTGACCACGATAAACGTGGCACCGAAGTTCATGATTTGGGAGGCTACGGCAAAGGACATGCTGGTGTAGAGGTTGCCGTATGTCGCGTGCATGAGGGCGGCTGTGAGACACGCGAGCGCGATGTTCGATGCGGGGCCGGCCGCGCTCACCAGAACCTCGTCGCGCTTGGGGTGCTTGAGGTTGTTGAGGTAGACGGGCACGGGTTTGGCAAAGGCGAACACCGGGCCGCCGGCGGCGAGCATCAGCAGAGGCAGGAGAATGGTGCCAAACGGGTCGATGTGGTTGAGCGGGTTGAGCGAGACACGGCCGCGCGAACGGGCCGTCTTGTCGCCGAGCGCCCATGCTGCGGCGGCGTGCGCGCTCTCGTGGATGACGATGCCAACGATGACGGCGACGGCGCTGGCGAGCAGGTTCATGAAGTAGCTGCTGGACATGTCACTCCCCTAGCGGACGCGGCGCGAGGTGCGCGTGAGCAGGTAGTCAACCACAAACAGGATGACGGCCACGATGGCGTAATCTAAGCGGAACACGCCGCCAAAGGGCGATGTGATGACGCCGTAGCCGGCGATGGCGCTCGGCAGCGCGCGAGAAAGCTCGACGACAAAGCCCACGATCTGCAGCTTGGCGGTGAGGCCGCTGAAGCACAGCAGCACGGTCATCGCGCTCATAAAGATGCCGCAGATGCGACAAGCGATGGCTATGATGCTCATCGCCACGGCGGTGGCTTTACGAGAGTTCACGCGCGGTCTCCTCTTCGATCTGGGTGGAAAGCTCCAGCCATTCGTCCTCGAGCTTGGGCAGCTCTTGCTTAAGGCCGTTATATTCCCCCAGCGCGGCGTTGAACTTGTCCTGATCGGCATAAAGCTCTTCGCTTGCCATCAATTCCATAAGCTCGTCATAGCGGGCACGCTTTTTGTCCAGCTCTGTCTCGATCTTCTTGAGCTGGTTGCGCACGCCCTTGAGCTTTTTGTTGAGCGCGGCACGGGCCTGGGCCTCGGCGCGCTTTTGCTCCTTGGTCTTTTTGCCCTCGGCCGGCTTGGGGGCCGCAGCGGGGCTGTTGGCTTGGGCGGCGTTGGCGGGCTTGGTGCTCTTGCCCGTCGCCGGCGCGCTCTCCCCTGACGCCTCGGCGGCGGAGCGGGCTGCGAGGTCCTCGCGCTTGTAGAGGTAGTAGTCGTAGTTGCCATCGTAGACCGTGACCTTGCCGTCGCGGATGTCGATGATGCGGTTGGCAACGGCGCGTACTAGGTGCTCGTCGTGGCTGATCAGCACGATGGTACCGGGGAAGTTTTGCAGGGCGTTCTCGAGCATGTCCACCGAGTCGATGTCCAGGTGGTTGGTGGGCTCGTCCAGGCACAGGAGCGCCTCGGGCGCCACGAGCATCTTGGCCAGCGCCAGACGGGCCTTCTCGCCGCCGGAGAGGACGCGGACCTGCTTTTCGATTGCGTCGTTGTCGCTAAACAGGAAGGCGCCCAGCAGGCTGCGCTGCTGCGGTACGGTCCACTTGGGCGTGACGGTATCGATCTCTTGCAGGACGGTGTTGGACTCGGTCATGCCCTCGAGCGCGTGCTGGGCGTAATAGGCCACGCCCACGTTGGTGCCCAGGTCGCGCGTGCCGGTAGTGGGCGGCTCCAGGCCGGCGAGGATCTTCATGAGGGTGGACTTGCCGGCGCCGTTGGGACCGACGAGCGCCACGTGCTCGCCGCGGTAGAGTTTGAGGTCGATGTCGCTGTAGATGTGCTTGTCGCCGTAGGACTTGGAGACGCCCTCCAGGCTCACGACCATATCGCCGGAGCGCGGCGGGTCGGGGAACTTAAAGTCGATGTGCTTGTGGCCCTCGGGCAGGATGACGAGCTCCTTTTTGATCTGCTCGATCTTGCGGATGCGCTCCTGCGCCTGGGCGGCCTTGGTGGGCTTGTAGCGGAACTTGTCGACGAAGACCTGCATGTGGGCGATGTCGCGCTCCTGCGCGGCACGCTTGGCGCGCATCTGCTCCAGATTATCCTCGCGCTGCTTGAGGTAGCTGCTGTAGTTGCCGGTGTAGGTGGTCACGCGGCGGTTCTCGAGCGCGGCGACGTGGTCGACGCAGGCGTCCATGAAGGCGCGGTCGTGACTGACGATGAGTACGGCGCCGTCGTAGTAAGCGATAAAGCCGCGCAGCCACTGGACGCTTTCGAGGTCAAGGTGGTTGGTGGGCTCGTCCAGCAGCAGCAGGTCGGGGTGGCGCAGGAAGAGCTTAGCGAGAGCGATGCGCATCTGCCAGCCGCCCGAGAACTCGGAGCACGGGCGCTCAAAGTCGGTGACTTTAAAGCCGAGACCGGACAGGATCTTGCGGGCGTTGCTCTCAAGCTCGTAGCCGCCCAGGTGCTCAAAGCGGTCCTGGACCTGGCCGTACTCGTTAAGGAGCGCGTCGACGTCCTTGCCTTGCTCGGAGAGCTCAGTGATCTGGGCCTGCAGCTCGTTGGCGCGCTCGCCCATGCGGCGGATTTCCTTGGCGGCTGCCATGACCTCGGCAAGGATGGCGGTGTCCTTTTGCTCCAAGTTGGTTTCCTGCTCTAGGTAGCCCACCTGGCAGTCCTTGGCGTACTGGACCTGGCCGGCGTCGGGGCTGTCGATGCCCATGATGATCTTGAGCATGGTGGTTTTGCCGGCGCCGTTGGGTCCCACGAGCGCAAAGCGCTCGCCGGGGTTGATCTGGAAGGACGCGCCGCTAAAGAGGACGCGCGCGCCGAAGCTTTTTTCGATCTTGTCGACCAGGAGGATCATGGTGCCGCCTTTGACCTTGTGTGCCTAAATGAAAAAAGGCCCCAACTTGCGTTGGAGCCTCATTCAATGCTCGGGTGGAGACGAGGGGGATCGAACCCCTGACCTCTTGACTGCCAGTCAAGCGCTCTCCCAGCTGAGCTACGCCCCCGTGCGAAAAATACTATACGGGAACTTGGACGTCGATGCAAGGACAATTTTGGAAAAACTTTCGCGGGCCCCGGCGCGCACGCTTGGGCGCCGGGGCCCGCGATGCCCGCGGGGGCAGCGGCCCACGCACGGTCCGTGCGCCGGCCGACTTGGCGCGCGGAACACGACTCTCCCCGTGCAACAGGGTTTTCCGTGCACCGCCAGCCCCATTATCGGGTCTTATTGCGAAGCGCCCCTCCCCTGCGCTTCAGAACCATGCCGGTTTACTACGATGAATCAGGAATGTCCGACCACACACGCCTTTTGGCGTAACCGGCAGGCTTCCTACCTGCGGTTTTGCAAACGGAGAACACACGTTGCTCAGGGGTCGCCGATCCGTCGTAGTAAACAGGCATGGTTTTGAAATGACATCAGGTTGATTTCACGCATAAATATGTTGGAGCCCTGAAATATAGGCTTTAACTTTTTCTAAAACACGTCTTTTCCGCGATGCGCCTAGATTAGCTGTTGTTTAGCATCGGATTTGATCTTGCGTTGTGCGACTTGCTTGTGCATGGTAGTATTTCACGACGTGAAGCGAAGAAATTTGGCCTGAGTTGCCTTTGTTAGAATTGCATTCACCGTTCATAAGGGCTCTTGGCGCAACGGTTAGCGCAGGGGACTCATAATCCCTGGGTTCTGGGTTCGAATCCCGGAGGGCCCACCAGAGTATTTCGAGGCCGGGCATTACACCCGGCCTCTTTATTATTGGGTTGCAGACTAGCTTTGTCATTCAGAGACGTAAAGTTATCAACATTCATATTCGTAATTAACAATGGGCATGTCGCCAAGATGCTACTCAGCCAATACATGGCTTAAATCAATAGATATGAAAAAAGGCCCCAACTTGCGTTGGAGCCTCATTCAATGCTCGGGTGGAGACGAGGGGGATCGAACCCCTGACCTCTTGACTGCCAGTCAAGCGCTCTCCCAGCTGAGCTACGCCCCCGTGCGAAGAAGTACTATACGGGAACTCCCCCGCCGATGCAAGGACAATTTCGGAAAATATTTTGCGGGCGGCGGCGAGGGGGCGCAGCCCGGCCGCGGACGCGGGCGCGGGAACGGGCCTCGAAGTCCCGCGATGCCCCTTCCCGCCCGCGGGGCGCGCCCCGGGGGCGGCGGCCACGCCGCCCCCCTCTCCGGCGCCCTTGGGACA
>CABSNH010000118.1 GCA_902478985.1 uncultured Collinsella sp. | reverse complement strand
TGCCCGCTTTTTGGGCCCGCCTGTCGGTACACTAAAAGCACTATGGGTACCCGCGCACGACATACTGGCCATGCGGCCGCCCGATCCGCGCCCGTAGCGGATCCTAGGGGCGGCAGGCTCTTCGCCATGGCGCGATTCCTGGTTGGCATAACGCATCAGGCGTATCGTCACCGCGTCTTCATTATTGCGGGCGCTATCACCGCACTGTTCCTCATGCTTTTGGCAGTCTTGCCGGCGCTGTTCGCCTTCGACCTCAAACTTTCTAACGCCGTGCCCGCCTATAGTGAGGTGTCCAAAGAGGTCGTGGATGCGCTCGTCCATTCGAGCTCTCTCCCGTTGCTTGTCGCCGCAATTGTATTTTCGATCTGGGGCGTGTCGGTCTATCTGCGCTGTTTGGACTATGTGTTGCGCCGCCGCCTTGTTGCCGTTGCCACCATCTGCGCCCTGTGGATGATCGAGGTCATTCTCAAGTACAAGTCGTTCACGCCGTTCTATGCCACCGTGCTGTGGTACCTGTACTACGTGCCCATGACGCTCATTCCGCTGCTCTACCAGTTGTGTGGTCTGCGCCTTGCGGGCCTGGAGCAACACCGCCTGGGTCGCCGCTACTGCGCCGCGCTGTGGATTGCGGCCATCCTGCTTATCGGATTTGTGCTCACCAACGATTTTCACCAGCAGGTCTTCCGCTTTGACCGCACAAGCGACACTTGGAGCAACGATTACACGTACGGCTGGGGTTATTTCGCCGTGCTCGTGTGGACGGCCTTTGACTTCGTGGCCTTTTTTATCCTGGTTGGTCGGTCCTCATCCTTTCGCATTCAGCGTTTCTCGGGCACGGCGGCGCTCGTACTGCTGGGTGGCGCATTCTTTGCCATCTCGTATGCGTTGCGCGTGCCCTGGGCATGGAGGCTCAACTTTTCGCTCGCCTATTGCGTCCTGTGCGTGGTGGCGATGGAAATCTGTCTCGATTGCGGTGTCATTCCGTCGTATCACGACATCGCCGGCATCTTCGACACCTTGCCGCTCGACCTCAAAGTTCTAACGCGCGACCTGCGGGAGGTCTATGCCACGCCGGTGTCAAAGCCAATGCCGGTAGGCGTGCGCGAGGAGTTGCGGACCCAGGAGCACGGGCGAGCCCATGCCTTTGCCGTGGCGTCCGATCCCGATGTAATGTATCGCGCCTTTCCGCTGCTGGGTGGATCGGCGCTGCTTGCCCAAGACGTGTCGGAGCTCAACGAGCTTAACCGTGAACTGGCACATCGCCGCATGGAGCTGCAGCGTCAAAACGAGCTGCTCGCCGCCGACTACGACCTTAAGACGCATTTGGCAGATCAAGAGGCCGAGACCTTGCTGGTCCAAGACGTGGACCAGGCGCTTGCCCGCGCGCTCGAAGGGATGTACGACCTGCTGAGCTCGCTGCCGCCGTTGACCGACGAAGCGTCTTCGCACGAGCGTTACCGCATGCTGCAGCGCGCCAAGATGCTCGTCGCCTATTGCAAGCGCAAGGGGTCGCTCACGTTGGCGCAGCACGGGGAGAGCGGTTTTGGCCGCGACCGTATTCAGCTCATTGCCAACGAGCTCGCAAGCGACCTGCGCACCATCGATATCGATTGCGCCTCGATTATCGCCATACGGCGCCCGTTGCACGCCAGTACGGTAAGCGCCCTGTACGACTGCGTGTACGACTTTGCGTTTTTTGCCTACACCACCGACCATCCGGCGCTTATGTATCACTTGGGCGACCATGACCGATGCAGTGTCGAGCTGCGCGCCACGCTTTTTTCCAACGATGATGAAGATCTTTCGCAGACGCCCGCTGCGCAAGAGCTCGAAAGCGCTCTGCAAGGGCGCAACGTGGCATACCGCTTTGAGGGCGAGCCCGGCCAGCTGCGCATGATCGTCTTGATGCCGAGGGCGGGTGAGTGACGATGCAGATTTCGCTCATTCTTCCCCAAATCGTTGCGCTCGATGTTGTCTTTGCCCTGGCTGCGTGTCTGCAGACGATCCACGTCCCGCTCATCGCATCGCGCCGCTCGTCCTATAACCGTAAGGTGATTTGCGCCTACGAGGCGAGCCTTGTGCTTCACCTGATGATTTCGGCGCTCATCTTATTCGCGTCGTCTGGCTCGTATCTGGTGGCACCACTCCCTGTCATTGCCGAGACAGCGGGCGGGCTGCTGTGGGCCAACGCCGCGATTACCGCCTATGGCGTGGTCCTTATGGTGCATTATCGCCGCCCCGTTATGCTGGTTGAACTGCTGCTCGTTGCTGCCGCGACGCCGCCGGCGGTTTACGTCATGGGCCCGGTGTGGACCGCGGTTCCTATCGCGGATGCCGCGTTCTTCCTGTTCCGCTCCATCGCGGCGCTCTTGATGGACGTCCGTAACCGCCAGGAGGATATCACCATGTTCTCGACGATCGAGACCATCAACGTGATTCCCGTGGGCATCCTGTATCTAGATCCGAGGGGCCGTCCGTTGCTCATGAACCGCTGCATGCGCAAAAACCTGGTGGAACTTCATATGCCAACCGATCTACGCGACATGAGCAGCACATGGAACGACCTGCGCAAACTCAGCATGCAAATGCCCGAAAGCAGCAGGAACCGTGTGCGGATTAATCTGGACCGCTTTGGTGAGGCGCGGGCGGTGGTCGAGGTCTCTCCCGCCGAGATTCGCCTATTTGTGTGCGATCGTGTTATGGTTTCGGGCCGTTCGTTCGAGCGCATTATCGGTCTTGATGTGACAGAGTACGCGCATGCTCATGACCGCTTGGCGCAAGCCAACCACCTGCTTGAGCTTGCGGGCCAAGAGCTCCAAGCCCAGATCGAAGAAGTCAAAAAAGTTGCCGACAATGCGGCCTACCTACGTATGCGCGCCCGCGTTCACGATGTGATCGGGCAGCGCCTGTCCATCCTCCATCGCTATTTGGAGGAGGGGCGTCTGGACGACGAGTCGCTCGAGCAGATTGACCCGTTGCTGCGCTCAATCGCCGCCGATTTGCGCAGTGGCGGCGCCAGCGAGCCTGCAGAGCAGCTGGGCGATATCGTCCATGCTTTTGGCCTGGTGAGCGTGCAGATCGATGTTGAGGGCGCGCTGCCCGAGGACGCGCGTGTCGCCGCCGCATTTTTGCAGATTATCCGCGAGGCCTCGACCAATGCCACCAAGCATGCTCAGGCGCATCGGGTCCACGTGCGTCTGTGGCAGGAGGGGACGGATGCTGGCGCCGTCGCGTGCATGACGATTTCTAACGACGGGTCCCCGGCCCCCGTATTGTATCGCGAGGGAACGGGTATCCCTGGTATGAGGCATGTCGCACAGAATCTGGGTGGCAGCCTTGAGGTCCATGCCGCCCCACCCTTTACGCTTACGGTATCCATTCCGCGTAACGCCAACGACACGTCCCAAAGGAGAAGCTCATGATCCGCGTGTTGATCGTCGAAGACCAGGCCATCCTGCGCGAGAGCCTGGCGCGCTCCGTTGGCGACCAGCCCGATATGACCGTTGTTTCCGCCATCGCCGATGCCTCCGAGGCCTTGGGTGCCGCGCTCAAGGAACGCCCGGACATGATACTGATGGACGTATGCACCGAGCATGATTCCAACGGCATCGTGGCGGCGGCGCGCATCAAGGAGCAACTGCCCGAGTGCCGCATCATTATCATGACCGGCATGCCCGAGATCACCTTTGTCGATCAGGCCCGCGAGGCGGGCGTCGATAGCTTTGTGTACAAGAACGTCGGTATCGACGAGCTGTTCGCCGTGATGCGCTCCACGCTGGCGGGCTATTGCACGTTTCCCAAGCCGCCCGAGAGCATTTTTTCGGGTACGGCAGCTCTCGACGATGTCGAGCTGTCGATTTTGCGCCTTGCCTGCGAGGGCAAGAGCCGCCGCGAGATCGCGGCCGAGCTGTTTATGAGTGAGGGCACCATCAAGCGTCGCATCTCGGAGATCCTAAGCAAGACCGGCTACGACAACATCATGCGCCTTGCCGTGCATGCGGTGACCGAGGGCAGCATCGTTCCCAACATGGAGCGCTAGCGCTCGTTACGCATCGGCATAAAGCGGCGGGGCCGCAGGATTATCTCCTGCGGCCCTGCCTGGCATGTGCGCGGATGTGTCCGCCAATCCGCGGCTGATGTTACATGCCGCTACGCGATGGTTGCGCTGTAAGAGGCGACGTCCTCGTAGGAATCGGTCAGGTAGGCGTCGATGCCGATGGTCGTGTTGACCAGGTCGTCAAGGCTGTCAAGCTCGCCGCTCGAGAATGTGAATTCCTCAGTGGCGTTGGTGCCGGGCATCAGGTGAGCCGAGAACCAGGGGTCCTTCATGGTGCCGTTGACATTGGTCTTGCCGGAGGGAGCGTAGAAGGTCAGGTCCTTGTCGCTCTTGTTGGTGATGTTAACGACAAAGCCGATGTCACCCCACTCGTCCTTGAACTTCTCGGTGATGGTGATGGTGCACAGGTCGTCATCGGCGACGGTGACGGCGGGGGAGATTTCGATGCTCTGGACGTCATCGTCTTCGACGGCCTCATCGATCTCTTCTTCCTTCTCGGCCGCCTCGCGATCCTTCTTCACCGTGCCGGACAGGTCCTTGTCGGACTTGGTAAAGATAAGCTTGTCGCCGTCCACCTCAAGGACGAGCTTGTCGTCTTTGAGCTTCAGGTCGTGCGACTCATCTTCGGCGGTAATCGTTACGGTGGTGGCGTCCTTGGCCTCCCATTTCAGGTCGGCGACCTCAAGGAACATGTCGAGGACGCCCGTACCGTCTTCGTCGAGGATCAGGATACAGTTGAGGCCCCACTCCTTGAGCATATCCATGTACTCATCGGTGAGCTCTTCGCCGTCCAAGGTTCCACCCGAGTACTGCCAGCTGCCGACAAAGTTGGCCTTGGGGTCCTTGCCGCCGCCGCTGCAGCCCGTCAGGGCAAAGGCGAGCGCCAGGACGCATGTCAGGAATGCGAGTACGGACTTTTTGAACGTTGTCTTCATGGTGTCCTCCTTTATCGAACGAAACCCATAGAAGCAAATGCGGGGGCGGCGGACCTCCCCGCCAATTACCAGGTAGAGGGGCTAGGGCCTGGGCGTTCCGCAGTTGCTGCAGAACTTGCCGCCGTTTTCGCTGCCGCAGTTCTGTCTCTTATACACATCTGACGCTGCCGACGAACTCTAGGGTGTAGA
>CABSNH010000117.1 GCA_902478985.1 uncultured Collinsella sp. | reverse complement strand
CCCTAGAGTTCGTCGGCAGCGTCAGATGTGTATAAGAGACAGCGCCATATGCCCCTATTCGGCGCGTTCGGCCTTTGGCGGGGCCGTTTGCCGCCGAGTGGCGCGCCCACGGCCCGAAAGGGGCCAACGGGCGCGCTGCGGGCGGTCCTCCGGCAAACCGTGAAAGGTGGGAAGCATGGCAGACGATAGCGAAAGCAGGTTCGAGGCCGCGGGATGCGGGGGGGGGGCGCTCATGCGCTATCGCTCGCGTTCGATAGCGCGGAGTATGCGCTTTCCGCGCTGCGGGGGCTGTCGTGCATAGCATCGGGCCTAGCCGTTACGGAGCTGTCGGGCCACGTCTATTCGGGGGATGCGTGGGGGCTGGTGGCAGATATCACGGATGCCGCCGCCGACGCGCTGGGGCGCGAGTTTTACGGCGGGGCCTAGCGTATAAGGGAATATCGAGCGCCGAGGGGCGGGCCGTTCCGTGGGGCGGTCCGCCTTTCGCTTGGGGCGATCTAGACGCGAGGTTGCTGCGGTCCGCGCCGATGGGGCGAGCAAAAGGCCAAGCAAATCGGTAGCCGAGGAGCCGAGCAAATCGGTAGCCGAGGGGCCGAGCGGGGCAACTGAAAGGCTCACGGCGGGGGGCGCTCCCCGTGCTGGTGGGGGTCCTTTCCGTTGCCCCGCGATGAATCGCTGGGGCGGTTTTCGGCTGATTTGGCGCACATTTGGCGCACGGGCTTGGCGCACATGCGCCGAAACGAAAACAGGCCAAGACGAAAAACACGCCTTGACCTGCTCGAATTCTGTGGTGCCCCCAGCGGGATTCGAACCCGCGATATCCACCTTGAAAGGGTGGCGTCCTTGGCCGCTAGACGATGGGGACAGCGGGAAAGAGTATAGCAGACTTTTTTGCCGGCGCGTATATCGTTGGCAAACTGGAAAACCACCACACAGGAGCTGACTCTCTATCCCGATCTTCAAACATCTCAATCTGTAACATCTGGGCAGGCAAATCGGCTCTATCTGTTACAGATTGAGACAAACTGCCGTGGCAGATCAAAACCGCCACAAAGGTGCCTGTCCCCTTTGTGGCGGTGGGGCGTTAGGGGAGGAGCTTCATCGCGGCGTCGTGGGCGGCGTGCTCGTAGGTGTCGTCGAGGGGTTTGAGCGGCAGCAGGGCGGCGGCCTGTGCGTCGCCACGGCGCTCGAGGGCGTGGGCGATGAGCCAGTCGGCGAACTCGGGGTTCTTGGGCAGTGCCGGTCCGTGTAGGTACGTGCCGATGACGCCCTTGTAGATGAGGCCCTCAAAGCCATCGTCGCCGTTGTTGCCGGTGCCCGTGACAACGGACGTTCCGAGCGGCGTGGCCTCTGCATCGAGCAGGGTGCGGCCGCCGTGGTTCTCAAATCCCACAAAGGGCTCGGGTGCCAGGTCGGTCTTGACGGCGACGTTGCCGATCAGGCGGTCGGAGCCGCGCACAGTCTCGGCGGCAATGACGCCCAGGCCCTCGATGCGATTCTCGCCCATATAGTACGAACGGCCGAGCAGCTGATAGCTGCCGCAGATAGCAAGCAGCGATCCGCCATCCTCAACATAGGCCGCGACCTTGTCTTTTTGAGCGAACAGCTCGTGTGCCACGGCCAGCTGGTCGCGGTCGGAGCCACCGCCCATCATGACGATGTCGGCGTCGGTGAGATCGAGCGTCTCGCCCATGCGGACCTCGTCCACGCGCGCGGGAATGCCGCGCCAGGCGCAGCGGCGCTCGAGGGCAATGACGTTGCCGCCGTCGCCATAGAGGTTGAGGGCATCGGGATACAGGTAGACGATGCGCAGGGGGCGCGAAAGCTCGACCGGCACAATGTCGGTGGGGACAGCGCTCCCATCGGCGCGCGTTACGGCGTGGGAGGCGACCGAGCTCGCATCGGCGCCCTTAAGTTCGTCGAGCTCCTTGACCAGCGGCGGGAAGGCCGTGTAGTTGGCAACGGCGTAGAAGGTGTCATCGGCGATCTCGTCTGCCACGGCGTCAATTGCCTGCGCGACGTCCGAGATAATCGCGGCATCGATGCCGGCGTACTTGAGGCGTACCTGCATGTCGTGCGCACGCGTGCCTCCGGCAAAGGCGACAAGGCCCGGTGTGTCGGCGATGCGCTCGAAGTCGACGTCGTAGATCCAGGAGACATCGTGGCCGTCGGCATCGTTGTCGTTGAGGAAGAAGGCGCAGAGTCTGCCGCCTGCCGTCTTGATGGACTGGATCTGGCGATCGAAGCCCACGGGATTCTTGGCCAGGTTGGCCTCGACGGTTCGGCCGGCGATATCCCAACGGCCCATGCGTCCGCCGGCGGGGACGTAGGCATCGAGCGTGGGCTGTAGATGCGCCGCGTCCACGCCCAGCTCGCGCGCCGCAAAGAAGGCAGCGGCAACGTTATAGACCATGTATAGGCCGTTGTAACGCGTGGCGATGTGCGTTGCGGGTGCGTCGGTATCGGGTCCAAAGTTCAGGTCAAAGCCGTAGCCGTCGCAGGTGAGCTCAACGCCCGTCACGCGACGGACCAGCGCGGGACGACCCCAGCCGCACGAGGGGCAATGGTATGCGCCGAGCTGTCCGTACTGCACATAGTCGTACTCCAACGGCGCGTTGCACTGCGAGCAAAAACGCGAGTCGCTAATGCGATCGGACTCGGTGCCCGTAGCACCGTCGATGCCAAAGGCGATGCTTGCATTGGGAACGCGCGCGGCGATCGCGGCACACAGCGGGTCGTCGGCGTTATAGATGAGCGTCGTTGTCGGCGAAAGCTCCAGCGCGTGGGCGATGACGTCCTGGGTGTGGTCGATCTCACCGTAGCGGTCCAGCTGGTCGCGGAACAGGTTGAGCAGCACAAAGTAGGTCGGCTTGAGCTTGGGCAGGACGCGCACCGTGTAGAGCTCGTCGCACTCAAAGACGCCTACGCGCTTGCCGCTGCCGGCACGCTTAAGATCGCTGCGGCTCTCGAGCAGGGCACCAACCACGCCCGGCTCCATGTTGTTTCCGGCACGGTTGCATACCACGGTGGCGCCGCTGGCGGCAACGGCATCGGCGATGAGGTTGGAGGTGGTGGTCTTGCCGTTGGTGCCGGTGATCACCACACTGCGGTCGACAAGGCCCGCGAGGTCGCTTAGCAGCTCGGGGTCGATCTTCATGGCGATGCGGCCGGGGAGTACGCCGCCCTGGCGCTTAAGGACGGAGCGCAGCCCCCAGCGGGCGATATCGCTCGAGGTGCAGGCGAGAGATGAGCGGAAGTTCATGAAGCCGTTCCTAACGTGAATGACATGGTCGTGGCGTCTGCGCCGTTAAAAGCCGTAACGGCGCGCAAATTCCTGGGCAAGCTGCGATACGTCTTCGCAAGCGCTGGCCCAGGGGGCAAAGTCGGGAGTATCCGAGATGATGCCGTCGGCTTCCCAAACTGCCTGATGCGAAAGGTCCCAGGGGTCGTGCGGTTCGGGCCGGCAGGGAAGGTACGGTGTCTGATACATGGGGTTCAGCAAAAAGAACGCGCCGCCTTCGCAGCGGTTGGCAAACTCGCGCAGCGCGCGTGTCGCTGGGCGCATCTTGTTCGTTTTGAACAGCAGGATCGTGCGGGCGAGCAGGTACCAGGGGGAGTTCTCGAGGACATCGGCCCCCATCTGCTCCTCGAGCTGGTGGGCCAGGGCAAAAAAGCCGTCCTCGTCTTCTAGGCGAGCGAGGGCGAGTAGCACGGTGCCTGCAGCTCGGGTGGGATAGCCTTCCGCCTTAAGGACGCGGCGGGCGTAGTTGGCAGCAGCACGGTAGCGAGCGCTCGCCATGCACAGCTGCGAGATGGCCTCGAGCGTATGGAGCCACCCGATAAGAGCCGGCTCGCTTACGGTGAGACCGGCTGCCGTCACGCCGTCCGTCAAAACCTTGTTGGCCCAGTAGTGCGGGGCTTCCATATCAAATCCGGGCACGCTCTGTTGCAGGTAGTCGGCCGTGGTCGACTCGAGCTTCATCAAGTCGCCTAGACAGGCATCGACGGGCGTGTCCGCCAGGATGATGGCGAGCAACTGGGCATCGAGGACATACGCATCGACGCGAACAATCTTGAGCAGCTCGTCGCGCATGTCGTCGAACAGGCGGTTGCGCGTCTGCTCAAACTCCTCGTCGCTGCCCATGTCTTCGATGCGATGGAGCTCGTCGAGCAGGTGGCGGTGGACGCCGGCATAGGACAGCAGCGCCTGGGCATGCTCGGTCTGCGCATACTTATGAGGGTTGACGCTCACGTCGTTATGGACAAGCTCGCGTGCTGCATCGGTGAGTTCGGGGTGCGACGCAACGTAGGCGCGCTCCAGGTAGGCGGGGATGTAGACGCTCGGATCCATTAGAGGTCTCCTCCCTTAAACGGCAAGCCCTGCTCGGCCGCCCGCAGGATGCGCTCGTCGATCTGGGAACGCACGATATCGTTGGTGGCGACCCAGGCGGCAAAGCTGGCATTGTCGGGGGCGCCCAGGCCCTCCTGCAGTACCGGCGTCGCCTCGGACAGCGCAAGGACAAGTTCGTCGGTGGAGCCCACACTCACATTGACGCGGGCATAGACGCCATCGGGAAACTCGGTTTGGAAGTAGAGCGCCTCGGCTGCGTGCGGGCACGAACGCACAAGGATACGCAGGTAGTGTTCGGCACCCTCGTAGTCCAGCTCGCGCCAGGCAGCGCTCATCAGCGCGATGAGCGTCCACGGGTCCAAGTCACGCTCCGCATCTTTGGGGCGGCGGCGAAGCGGGGTATTCGCGAGATAGGGTACGGAGTGGGCAGAGCGGAATCGCTTGAGCTCCTCGGCGGGGTATTCGAGCTTTGCCATGGCGAGCATCGCGGTGTGGCGGACACCGGCGGGGTCGTTGGGCGCAAAGTCCAGGCTGCGGTTTGCGGCTTCGAGCGACATGCGGTAGCGTCCGCTAATGAGGGCGCGCGATGCCAAGGCGGCAAGCCAGCGCAGATAGGGGCGGCGCGTAAGGTCGCCTGCGGCCTCGCGCTCGTAGGGGTCCTGCGCCGAGGCGATCTTGAGCGCCAGATCGTGCTCCACCTCGTCGCACTTGGACACCAGATACTGCACGTATTCCTCGTTGGATTCGGCGGTGAGCGCCGTCAGCATGCGCTGGGCATCCCAGTTGGCCGGATCGAGTGCGGCTGCCTCGCGGAGCATGTTCTCGGCAGCTGCCTCTTCTTGCTCTGCCTGGGTATCGTCAGGGATAAAGGGAATGCGGTAATCGACGGCCTCGACCACCTTGGCAATGAGGTGCCCGGCGCGGTCGCGGTCGTGCACGATGA
>CABSNH010000116.1 GCA_902478985.1 uncultured Collinsella sp. | reverse complement strand
GGGCGACCCCGTGCTGCTGCCGATTGACTCCAAGTTTCCGGGCGACGCGTACGAGCACCTGCTCGACGCGCAGGAGTCGGGTGACGCGGAGGCCGTCGCCGCAGCGCGCAAGACGCTCGATATGATGGTGAAGCGCGAGGCAAAGGACATCTGCGAAAAGTACCTGAGTGTGCCGGCAACGACCAACTTTGGCATCATGTTCGTGCCGTTTGAAGGACTGTACGCCGAGGTCGTCAGCCGTCCCGGGCTTATCGAGACCCTGGGCCGCGACTATCACGTCAACGTTGCCGGCCCCAGCACCATGGCCGCCATCCTCAACAGCCTGCAGATGAGCTACCAGACGTTTAGGCTGCAAAAGCGCACCGACGACGTGCTGCGCGTGCTCTCTGCCGTCAAGGCCGAGCTGCCGCGCTATCAGGCGGCGCTGCGCCGCGCCCAGCAGCAGATTGAGACCGCGGGTAAAACGGTCGAGGGCATCATCACCACGCGCACCAACGTTATGGAGCGCAAACTCAAGGACATCGACGCCCTGGAAGACGCGCGGGAGGCCGACGAGATTTTGGGCTTGGAGTCCGCAGGCTTACTCGCAGACCAAAAAGACGAGGACTAGCTGCATCTGACGGCGGGGCGCTTGCGCAAGCACGGCGCGGGCGCTTTTCGCATCGTGCTTGCCTGGAGTGCGCTTTAGTGTGCAACAATGGCGTTTCGCCCTATCAGACGCGAAAGGAAGCCCATGTCTCAGAGAAACACCAGTCCGCTCAAACGCTCCACCGTGCGCCGCACGCTGCAGCGTTTTTGGGACGTCACGCGCACGCAGCCGCTGATTGTCTTTCTCTCGGTGTTCTCGTCGGCGGGCTACATCTTTTTGCTCACGTTTGCCAACACCTACGTGATGGCCCTTATCGTCGACCGCGTCCAGGCCGGCCCCGTGGCGGGCGACCAGGTGTTTGAGGTCTTTGGTCCCTATATTCTGGCGCTCGTGCTCGTTAACCTAGCGGGCCAGATCCTCTCCAAGCTGCAGGACTACACCGTCTACAAGCTCGAGATTGCGGGCAACTATCACTTGGCGCGCCTGTGCTTTGACACGCTCTCCAATCAATCCATGACATTTCACACCAGCCGCTTTGGCGGATCGCTTGTGAGCCAAACGAGCCGTTTTATGAGCGGCTACACGGGTCTGGTGGACGTAACAGTGTATTCGCTCATTCCCACCATCACCTCGGTTGTCTGCACGGTAGCGGCGCTCGCTCCGGTGGTGCCGACATTTACCGTGATCCTGGTGGGCATTATGGTCGTCTACATCGCGTTTGTCTGGCTTATGTACAAGCGCATCATGCCGCTTTCGGCCGCGACGTCCGCCGCTCAGAACAAGCTGTCGGGCGTGCTGTCCGACGCGGTCACGAACATCCTGGCCGTCAAGACTTGCGGGCGCGAGGACTTTGAGCGCGACCTGTTCGATACCGCCGACCGCGCCGCGCGCGATGCCGAAACGGTTTCGATGCACGCCATGATGCAGCGCAACTTTACGACCTCGGGCCTTATCGTCATTACCATGGCCGTGGTGAGCGTGTTCGTCGCGGGCGGCAACGCGTGGTTTGGCATCTCTGCCGGCGCGCTCGTCATGATCTTTACCTATACGTACAACCTCACCATGCGTCTGAACTACGTAAGCTCCATGATGCAGCGCATTAACCGCGCACTGGGCGATGCGGCCGAAATGACGCACGTGCTGGACGAGCCGCGTCTGGTAGCGGACGACGAGAACGCTCCCGAGCTTAAAGTGAGCGAGGGCGCGATTGATTTTGAGCACCTGAGCTTTGCATACCGTGGTGCCGCGGCGGGCGAGAGCGTGTTCGACGACCTGACGCTCCATGTGGCGGCGGGCCAGCGCGTGGGCCTGGTGGGCAAATCGGGCTCGGGCAAGACGACGCTCACCAAGCTGTTGCTGCGCCTGGACGACGTACAGGGCGGCCGCGTGCTCGTGGACGGCCAAGACGTCTCGCGCTGCACGCAGCAGAGCCTGCGCCGCCAGGTTGCCTACGTGCCGCAGGAGGCGCTGCTGTTCCATCGCTCCATTCGCGAGAATATCGCCTACGGACGCCCCGACGCCACCGACGAGCAGATCCGAGAGGCCGCGCGCCTGGCAAATGCCCTGGAGTTTATCGACCGTCTGGCCCATGGCTTTAACACCATGGTGGGCGAGCGCGGCGTTAAGCTTTCGGGCGGTCAACGCCAGCGCGTGGCCATCGCCCGCGCTATCCTGACCGACGCGCCGATTCTGGTGCTCGACGAGGCGACGTCTGCCTTGGATAGCGAGTCCGAGGCGCTGGTGCAGGAGGCGTTCGAGAACCTAATGCGCGGTCGCACCTCCATTGTGGTGGCGCATCGCCTGTCCACCGTGGCGGCGCTCGACCGCATCGTGGTGCTGGCGGACGGCGAGATTGTCGAGGACGGTACGCATGCGCAGCTTGTCGAGGCGGGCGGCGAGTACGCAAGCCTGTGGGGCCGCCAGACCGGCGCATTTTTGGAGGCGTAAAGACCCCATACGTGGGACAATCGTGCCCATAGGTTTGTTACGCCGCCGAGCCGAGGAGTTGTTATGCCACGCGAGACCAATGCCGCCAAACGCGAGCGCGCCGTTGAGGTGTGCGAGCGCCTCAACCGTCGCTATGGCCCGGTTGAGTGCTTTTTGGACCACGAGAATCCCTTTAGGCTGCTCATCGCGGTGCTGCTCTCGGCGCAGACGACCGACGCGCAGGTCAACAAGGTGACGCCGAAGCTGTTTTCCCAGTGGCCCACGCCCGAGGCCATGGCGGGGGCGAGCGTGGCCGATGTGGCCGATACCATTAAGTCGCTCGGCTTTTATAAGAGTAAGGCCAAGCACGCCGTGGAGGCCGCGCAGATGATTGTCGCCGATTACGGCGGTGAGGTACCGGCCGACATGAAGGAGCTCGTCAAACTGCCGGGTGTGGGGCGCAAAACGGCGAACATCGTGCTCAACGTGGGGTTTGGCATTGTCGAGGGCATCGCGGTCGATACACACGTCAACCGCATCGCGCACCGCCTGATGCTGAGCCCCAAGACGCATGCCAAGGAGCCGCTCAAGACCGAGCAAGATCTGCTCAAGATTTTGCCGCACGAGTATTGGGAGTCGGTCAACCACCAGTGGATCACCTTTGGCCGCGAGATCTGCGACGCCCGCAAGCCTAAGTGCGACGAGTGTCCGCTGGCGGATTTGTGTCCCAGCGTGCGCGTGGCGGGGTAGGGCGGAACGCATTTTCGTCTGGCGTTTTTTGCGGGGCTGGGTTTGCCCTTGAGCCGGAGTCCTCTCCATGCGTTACCATGACAGACAATGTATTTGACGTACGACCCGCCGAGCTTGCCTCGGCGGGCTTTTGGCGTTGCAATGCCGGAGGAACAGCATGCTCATTCACCGTATAGCCGCGCAGCTCTACACTGCCGAGGCACTGCAGACCGTCGAGGCCGGGCTCGATGCCGGCGAGGATGTGACGCTGGCTGTGTCGCAGTCGGGCCGCACGCTTATGGCGGCCGCCCAGTTTGCGCGCCGTCCGCGCCCCACGGTCTACATCGTGAGTGGCGAGGATGCGGCCGATCGCGCCGCACGCAGTCTGGCCGCCTATGTGGGCCTGGCGCACGTGTGCCGCTTTCCCGAGCGCAAGGACTACCCTTGGCGCGAGCAGGCGCCCGACGACGCCGTGGTGGCCCAGCGCTGCGAGGCGCTCGGGCGCATCGTGCGCGGGGACAACTGCATCATGGTCGCCTCGGCCCGTGCGCTGCTGCGCTGCGTACCGCCGGTCGAGAGCCGCTACTGGGAGTCCACCACTTTTGCGGTGGGCGAGGAGATTCCTTTTGACGAGGTGCCGCAGCGCCTGGTGGGCATGGGCTACACCAATGCCGGCGCCGCCGATGCGCCCGGCCTGTTCCGCGTGCACGGCGACACCGTCGAGGTGTTCCCCGCGCAGGAGAAGGCGCCCGTGCGCATCGAGTTCTTCGGCGACGAGATTGACCGCATCCGCCGCATGGTGAGCTCAACGGGGCAGACCATCGGCAACGAGGACAGTATCGAGATCTTCCCCTGCCGTGAGCTGGCGCTTACCGACGATGCCGTTCACAACATGCATGTGGCGCTCTATCGCGCCAGCCAGGACGATAGCAAGCTGGCGGCGCTGCTCGAGATGGTGGATGCGCGCATTGTCACGCCCGAGCTCGACCGCTTTTTGCCGGTGATGTACGGCCAAACCGTGAGCCCGCTGTCGCACGTGAGCGGCAAGGCGCTCGTGGTTCTATCCGAGCCGCGCTCGCTGTTCGACGACTGCCTGCGCGCCTACGAGGATATCGAGGCGCGTGCCGGCGAGGCGGGGATTGACCGACTGGATGGTCTGTATGTACGTGCCCAGCAGCTCGATTTTGGTGCTCAGCAGCGCCTGAACTATGTGAGCCTCATCCGTGCCGGCGGTGCAGTGACGGCCGAGCTCAAGATTGAGCAGCCTGCTATCGCAGGCTCGGACAACCGTTTTATGACGCGCATTCAGGAAGTCGTGGGCAAGCGCTATGCCTGCGTGTTTGCCATCCCCGACCGCGGTGCGCGCGAGTCGATGGAGCTCACCTTTGGCGATGAGGGCATTACCTTTGAGGAATCGCTGACCGCGGCGCCCGAAAATGCAGGCGTCATTGGCGACCACGTGCGCGTGGCAGCGGCAGATTCTGCCGATCGTGCTGCCCGCCAGGAGGCCCATGCTTCCATTCGCGAGCGTAAGGTCGACGCGCTCAATGCCCGCTCGCTCGAGGCGGGCGCGGCCCAGGCTGCCGCCGGTGCCGCCGTGCCCACCATCTCGCGCGGACGCGTGACCTTTGTCGATGCCGCCCTGCCGCAGGGCGTGGTGGTGCCCGATGCCAACCTGGCCGTGTTCTCGATCGCCGACCTCAACGCCCGCATGGACGCCAACCGCGCGCGCAGCCGCCGCAAGGTGGACATTACGCAGATCACGTTTCCGTTTAAACCGGGCGACTACGTGGTGCACGCCACTCACGGCATCGCGCTCTTTAGCGAGATCGCGCGCCAGGAAGTGGGCGGCAAGGAGCGCGACTACTTTTTGCTGGAATATGCCGATGGCGACAAACTTTACGTGCCGCTCGAGCAGGTCGACCGCATCACGCGCTATGTTGGCCCCGACGGCGACAAGCCGCGCCTGACCAGGCTCAACACTGCCGACTGGACGCGTGCCACCAATAAGGCGCGCAAGAATGCCAAAAAGCTGGCGTTTGACCTGGTCGACCTGTATACGCGCCGCTCGTCGATTA
>CABSNH010000115.1 GCA_902478985.1 uncultured Collinsella sp. | reverse complement strand
GCTGAAAACAATCAACGGGCGCATACCCGTTGATTGTCGCTTGGTATTCAGATTTGAAGAGAAACCCGAAGATCGTGCCAAATGGAATCCACCTTTTGGAAATTAAGCATTGGTCTGGACGAAGCCACCGTCAAACGCGTTGGCCTCGAGCACGCGGGCGCAGCCGTTGACGACGTTGTCGAGCGCCGTAGGGCTGACGTTGACCGAAACGCCGGTCTCGTCGCGCAGACGCACGTCGAGGCCGCGCAGCAGCGCACCGCCGCCGGTCAACAGGATGCCGTAGTACATAAGATCCGAGGCAAGATCGGGCGGCGTGGCGTCGAGGGCGTCCTTGACGGCCTTGGCCATCTCGTCGAGCGGCTTATTGAGCGCGCGACGAATCTCCTCGCTCTCGATGCGCACGGTCTTGGGCAGGCCCGTGATCACGTCGCGGCCGTTGACCTCGACGTCGAGCTCATCCTTGAGCGGCACGGCAGAACCGACCTTGATCTTGATGTCCTCGGCCGTGCGCTCGCCGATAGCCAGGTTATAGGCATCGCGAACGTGGGTAAGGATGGCCTGATCAAACTCGTCACCGGCAATGCGGATGGACTGCGACACGACGATACCGCCCATGGCGATAACGGCGACCTCGGTGGTACCGCCACCGATATCGATGACCATGGAGCCAGTGGGCTCCTCGACAGGCAAGTCGGCGCCGATGGCAGCGGCCATGGGCTCCTCGATCAGGTATGCCTGGCGGGCACCGGCCTGGATCGTAGCCTCAAAAACGGCGCGCTTCTCGACCGACGTGACACCGGAGGGGACGCAGACGACAACGCGCGGACGCGGGGTCCACGGATAGCGCTTCTCGGACGCCTTGTCGATAAAATAGCGAAGCATGGCCTCGGTAACGTCGAAGTCGGCGATGACGCCGTCCTTAAGGGGACGAACGGCCACAATGTTACCGGGCGTACGGCCGAGCATGCGCTTTGCCTCGATACCGACAGCCAGGATGCGCTCATCGTTCTTGTCGATGGCGACAACGGAGGGCTCGCGAATGACGATGCCCTTGCCGCGCACGGAGACAAGCGTGTTGGCGGTGCCGAGGTCGATGGCAAGATCGCCCGCATAGCTACCGAAGAACATATCCATCAAAGAAAACAACGCAACTCCTGATGTGTTGGATGATTGCTGGAAAACTACTAGCCCATCATACTAGCGCAAGCCCGGCACCTCACTTGCGGTGAAGCACCGGGCAGCGCCAAATCTCATAAGGTCACTACTGGTTGTCAGCAGCCGAGAGATCGATGTCGAGCGAGGAGACGGCCCAACCGATATGGTTGTCGGAGCGCACGAACTTGACGGTGTACTCCTGCTCGCCGCCCTTGGACAGCGACGCCTTGACCTTGGCGGTGGTCTCGGTCATAGACTGGTCCATGCCCTCAATGGAGACGGTGGCGCCCTGCGGAATCGAGGAAATGATCATCGACTTGGCGTCCTCGGACAGGCTGGAGGCCAGGCAGGACTCGGCCTTGGCGGTATCGCCGTCACCGGCAGCCTGGAACAGGTCGGTGACAACAGACTCCTGCGAGGGAAAGCCCAGGCCGCGCGTGTAGGCAAAGCCAAGACCGCCTGCGGCAATGACGATCAGCAGAAGCAGCACCAAGAAAACCTTGAGGCCCGTGTGGCGATGGCGACGACGGACCTTGGCCTCCTTGCGGTCCTGCTGAACCATCTCGGACTCGGACAGGGTGAAGAAGCCGGTGTCCGAGGGGTCGGGCATAAATTGACCGGTAGCACCCGTGGGGTCGAGCGGGTCGACGGCGGGAGCATCCATCGCGGGAGCCGGCGCCGTGGCCATGGCCGTCTGGGCCGAAAGAGCAGCGAGGGAATCGTGCACGCGGGCAAGCTCGTCGGCCTGCTCGGGCGTGAGCTGGTAGATACCGTCGGCGGTGGCGGCGTTAAAGGCATCGAGCGCGTCAGAGGGACGACCGGCGGCAGAGAGCGCCTGGCCCATGCCGGCGTTAAGCGCACGCGTGTCATCGCGCGGACCGGCAAAGTCGATGGCCGTGCGGTAGGTCTCTACGGCGTCTGCCGGACGGCCGAGCTTAATGAAGCAGCGGCCAAGATCGCCAAGAGCGGCGGCGGGAGCCGGGTTGGCACCATCGATGGCGGCCTGACGGAAGGCAGTACCGGCGTTGGCATAATCGCCCGACTGGAACAGGGCGTTGCCCAGACCCAGATAGGCCTTAAACGGCGTGGCATAGGATGCATCCTGCGTTGCAGCGGAGAAAGCCTGGGCTGCGGTCACATAGTCACCCACGGCAGCAAGCGCCTTGCCGCGGTTGGTAAGCAGCGCGCCGCGCTTGCCATAGGTACCGTCGTTGAGGGCGGCGGCGTAGGCCTCGGCGGCCTCGGCATACATGCCCAGGTGCATCAAGGCGTTGCCGCGCAGATGGTCGGCCTCGCCCATAATCTCGCTGGGGGTCTTTGCCGCACCGAGCATCTGGGCGGCAGCGGAATAATCACCCGCGCGATAAGCGGCGCGGCCCTGTTGGATCAGCTGGCTATTCAAGGAAGTCCCCTTTACTCGTGAACGATCTCGACGTGGACGATCTCGTCGCCGGCACGCAGCTGCGAGATGACGTCGAGGCCCTCGACCGTGGTGCCAAAGACGGTGTAGCCGGAGTCGAGGTTATGCTGGGCACCCAGGCAGAAGTAGAACTGCGAACCTGCGGAATCGGGATCCATGGAACGTGCCATGGCAAGCGCGCCGTCGACGTGGCTGTTACGCGGGTTGGTAGCGAACTCGCCCTTGATGCAGTAGCCGGGGCCACCGGTACCGGGCATGCCGTCGGGGCCCTCAAGGCCGGCGGCGACATCGGCGCCGGACATATCGCGGGTATTGGGGTCGCCGCCCTGGATCACAAAACCGGGCACATAGCGATGGAACTTAAGGCCGTCGTAAAAACCCATCGTGGAAAGCTCGCAGAAGTTCGCCACGTGGATGGGGGCGCCCTCGCCGTCAAACTTGACCTTGATGGTGCCCTTCGACGTCTCGATCACCGCGCACTCATCGCCGGCAAGCTGATACTCGGGCGTGTAGAGCTCTTTCTTAAAACCAAACATGTGGTTCCTTCCTCGTGCGTTTAAAGCATATTTGGTCAAATTGTAGCAATAAGCACGGGCTTCCATCAATTGCGCACGCAGGTTATGCCGCCGGAGGGCAACAAATTACGAACGTTGCTGCGGTCTCCATGCGCTCACGTTGGCGTCGTACTGGTTAAGCGCGCTGTTGCCGCCTTGTGCGATGGGCGCCAGGATCTCGCTCTGACGGGCGCTCAGCGACTCGCCGTCGGGAATGGACAGCGAGATATCCCAGCTCTGGCAGATCACGTCGACACGCTCGTACATCCACTGGGCAAGCTGCTTTAGATGATCGATGTCCTCCGCATAGACGGTGTCGTCCTGAACCTTGAGGTTATTGAGCTCATCCTGGGTCTTTTTAATCTGATCGCGCAGGGCATAAGCGCTCTGCGACAGCTCCTGGCGGGTGGAGAGCGGCGTACGCAGATAGCCGTTATTAAACGAATCGATGACCTCGCCGATCTGATCATCGTCGCTGTACGACACGATGGTCTGGTACAGGCCATCGAGCCTGGCGTAGAGCTGGTCGTCGGTTAAGACGGTCTCCTCCTGAACGACCTCGGACGCATCCTCTTGCTTGGACTCTTTCTCGGTGGCCTCGCCCTTTTGGCGCGACGGGAAGGTGGTCTTGGCGGCCTGGCCAAACTGGTCGTAGAAGCCGGGCATGACGCCCATAGGATCGGCAGTCACAAACCAATACGCACCACCGCACACGGCGGCGAGCACCGCGATGACGATAAGCGGTTTGGGGATATGGCGCTTGTGCTTGTGGTAGGCATCCTCGTCGGGATGCACCTTGCGCTTGGGCTTCTGTTTGCTGGACTGAGCATCGTCGTGCAGGGAAACCGGCGTCGGCATGTCCACCTTAGGGATGCCGAAGTCCTTGTCGAAGGCCGGCAGTACGCAAGTCTCGTTGGGATCGGCGGCATCCGAGAGTACCGCGGCGGCAGACGCCGGCGCATGGGGCACCTCGGTATCAATCTGCTCCTGCGTCAAGCGCGGAAAGCCGGCCGTGCGGCCCGCCGCCAGATCGGATGCGGCCGCGTCTTTGGAAAGGATGCCCGGGGCGGGGCGCCCGCACTTGGGACAGGTGCGATCATGCGGGGACAGGCGTGCGCCACAACCATCGCAGAATACGAACTCGGTATGCTCGGGACCGTCGCCCGGACCAACGTATGCGTTGCAATAGGGGCAGAACGAGGCGCCGTCCTCTATGGTCTTAAGGCAATGCGGGCAAATCACGGCTTCCTCTTTTCGGAGCAATTCATACAGTCGAGGTTAGAGCATAGCATCGCCACGCCCCCACAGGAGCAAGGCACCAATTCAACATCGCCAGAAAAATCATCCCCGGGGCGACTGGGACTAGGCTTTCTTTGCGGGCTTTTTCTTTTTGCTCGGCATCGAGACCTTAATGCCCTGGGCGGACTTGGTCACACGGGAGCGCTTGGCACCCGCGCTCTTCTTTTTCTTGGGTTGGGCCTTTTCCACACCCTCGAGCGCGCGAACCTCGGCCTCGCGAGCGGTGCGCTCCTCACGGCGCTGCGCCATATCGGCGGCGACGCGCTTGGCAAAACGCTGGGCAGTTGAACCCGTCGAGCTTACCTTACTGCCGCCGCGGCCCAGACGGACGCGAACGCCACGGCCAAAGCCGGTGGCAGCATGGCGACGGCGCGGCTTAAGCGAGTCCATCATCGTGGCGAGCTTAAAGAACACAGTGCAGGTAAAGACGACAATCGCCAGCAAGATAACGGCCTCGCCAATCGACAGGTTGGCGATGGACAGCAGCTCCGGGAATCCGATAACACCCGCCAAGATGCCGACGACGACAAATACAAAGAGCACCACGCGCAAGGGAGTGAGCGGCTGCGAGATGCGCCAGATCAGGCTCACGCTCGCCGCGCACGACGTAAGCAGGCACATGGTCGAAAGGGTGAGCTGGTTAAAGCCGAACACGCGCGCCACAAAGATATCGAGCGCCGCAGCCATTATGACCGCCAGCGACGCCGGCAACGCACGCTTGAGCACGTTGGTCAAGAATGACCCCTTCACGCGGGCGTTGTTGGGCTCCAAACCCAGCACAAAGCCCGGCGCGCCGATGCAGAAGAAGTTGATGAGTGTCATCTGAATCGGCTCGAAGGGATACGGCGGAAACGCGATGCACAGCGCCGCCAGGCCCATCGAGAACAGCGTCTTAGTCAAGAACAGCGCCGCAG
>CABSNH010000114.1 GCA_902478985.1 uncultured Collinsella sp. | reverse complement strand
AGATGTGTATAAGAGACAGCCTGAACGCCATGCGCGCGATGGGTGTCAAGAACCTGTAGCGCCTGTGGTCCCTCCGGCCGGGGCCGGACTTGATTTTGAAAACGTCCTCGCGCATGAGGCCCGTCTTTCCTGCTCCCGCGGAGCAACGGAAAGGCGGGCCTCGCGCTGCGGAATGTTTTCAAAACCAAGCCCGGTCCCGGCCTGCGGTAACGTTGCTGGCGGTTCTTGGGCATCGCTTGCTGGCGGGGTTCCTTGTCTGAGTTGGACTTAGTTGATGGGGCTGCTGGTCCCGGTCGCTATCCCGCGCCTTTGGCGCGGGAGGCGCGTCTCTTTGGGATGGAAGGGCGGCACTGTTGAAAGGATGCTACATCCCGACAGGTTTACTTTGGACTCGGAGAAAGCCTCTTCTGTTAGAAGTCTCTATCCCCTTTCCGCTGGTTCGCGCTTTGCGCGAACTCCGCGCTACTGGGGATCAATTAGGCTTCCGTTGCTGGGCCCGCCACATCTTCCCGCCCCAACATCGATCTTAGCTTCTCAAAGCTCTCCTCGCTCAGGCAATGCTCCATGTGGCAGCCCTCTTGCGAGGCAACCTCGGGCGCTACACCTGCGTCCTCTAGCAGCCCCACAAAAAAGCAATGGCGCTCCCACATTTGACGGGCAACCTCAATACCGCGTTCCGTCAGATGAACATCTCGTTTTCCCATTTCGACATAGCCGTTGCTTTCCAGCGTCGCCATGGCTTTAGAGACACTTGCCTTGGTTACGCCCAGGTATTCGGCGACGTCAATTGACCGAACGATGCCCTGGCGCTCCGAGAGCACATAAATAGATTCGAGATAGTCTTCTCCAGATTCACGCAGGGCCATGGGCCGCCTTTCGCGATGGCTTCTAGTTAGCCTTTGGATACTTTTGCTTGAATTACTTTACCGCAAAAGTTGCCCATGTCTTACTACATTGTCTAAAAAGTTAACCTTGTTTCACAAAATGCGCGGAGCAAGCAGGGCGACACGACACGCAACGCGCAGGGAGTGTCCCCAGCTGCCGGCAGAAAAGGAGCGTCCCCAAGTGCCGAGCCGCAGCTATAACAGGCCAAAGTGCTTCGCGGCGTTGTAGATGCCGTCATCGTCCACGGCGGTCGTTACGTAGGTCGCCGCGGCCTTCACGGTATCCTGCGCGTTGCCCATGGCCACACTTGTGCCCACGGCCGAGAACATCGACAGGTCGTTCTCGCCGTCGCCAAAGGCAATCGCTTCACTCGCGTCGATGCCCAGGCGCTCCAGCGTCGCCGCCACGCCCAGGTCCTTGCCGCCGTTGGCCGGAATAATGTCGCAGAACAGGTCGCACCAGCGCGTGGTTGTAGAATGCGACAGGACATCGGTAACTATGCCCTGGTCGGCCGGGTCCACAAAGGCACAGAACTGGTAAACCGGTGCATCGAAAGCATGCTCAAAAGGCTCCTCGTGATACGAGATTCCGGCATTGTCGGCAGCCGCCACCACGCGCTTGGACAGACGGTTCACAAACGAGTTCTCGCCCTGCATGCACAGCGAGTCGTAGCGACCCTGCGCCACCTGGCCCACGATCGCCGCGACGTCCTCCGGATCAATTGGGCAACTGCGGTAAACGCCGTCAGCGTCAAAACAGTGCTGACCCGAAAGCGTAATGTACGCATCCCATCCCAAGTCGAACAGCCAATCCGGCATCTGGTAGGTCGGGCGACCCGTGGCGATTACGCACGTGATCCCCTGCTCGCGAAAGCTATCGAGCACCTGCTGCGCCGACGCCGGAATCCGGTGGGTCTTAAAGCTCAGCAGCGTGCCGTCGATATCGAAAAATGCGGCCTTGATCATCCTTACCTACTCCTCGCCCTCGAGCTTCTCGCTCGCCTCGAGCCACGCCATCTCCAGCTCGTCCATGGCGGCGTGAGCCTCGTCAATCTTTGCCTGCTGCTCGCCCAGCGCCGTGTAGTTGGTGGGGTCGACCTGGGCCATCGCGGCCTCGGCCTCCTCCACGCGAGCGCGCTGCGTCTCCATTTTGCGCTCAAGCGAGCTCACCTCGCGGCGGAGCTTCTGGCGCTCGGCGTTGGAAAGACCATTGGGCTGGCCGCTCGACTTGGGCTTTTCGGCCGCAGTTGCCGCGGCACCGGTGTCAAACGTGCCGGTCTTGGCGCTCGGCGCACCCACGGGCTCACCCTCGGCGGTGGCGTTGCACAGGCGTAGGTACTGGTCGACGCCGCCGGGCATATGCGTCAGGTGGCCGTCGAGCAGCGCCCACTGCTGGTCGGTCACGCGCTCCATCAAGAAGCGGTCGTGCGTCACCAGGATCAGCGTGCCGGGCCAACCGTCCAGCAAATCCTCGACAATCGCGAGCATGTCGGTATCCAGGTCGTTACCGGGCTCGTCCAGGATAAGCACGTTGGGCTCGTCCAGGATCGTCAGCAACAGCGACAGGCGACGGCGCTGGCCGCCCGAAAGATCGCCGATGCGGCTCCAGAGCTGCTGGGTCGTAAAGCCCAGGCGTTCGCAGAGCTTCTCGGGCGAAGTCTCCTTGCCGTCGATGACGTAGTACTTCTTATAGTTGCCGAGAACCTCGCGGATCGTGTCGCCCATGTAGGGCTCGAGCTCCTCGAGCTGCTGCGACAGCACGCCAAAGCGCACCGTCTGGCCAATCTTCACGCGGCCGCGCGTGGGCTCAATCTTGCCCTGAATCACGTCGAGCAGCGTCGACTTGCCAGCGCCGTTCTCGCCCAAAAGTCCATAGCGGTCGCCCGCTCCGATGAGCCAGGTCACGTCGGAAAGTACCTGCTTGGGCGCGCCATCGGTATCCGCATAGCCGGCGTCCACGTCGACCACGTCGATGACCTGCTTGCCCAGGCGGCTCACGGCGAGGCGCTTGAGCTCCAGCTCGTCGCGCACGGGCGGTACGTCGGCGATGAGCTCGCGAGCGGCATCCACGCGAAACTTGGGCTTGGTGGAGCGCGCCTGGGCGCCGCGGCTTAGCCACGCGAGCTCTTTGCGCGCCATGTTGCGACGGCGCTCCTCGGTAACCGCGGCCATGCGGTCGCGCTCTACGCGCTGCAGGATGTATGCCGAATAGCCGCCCTCGAAGGGATCGACCTGGCCGTCATGGACCTCCCACATACTGGTGCAGACCTCGTCCAAGAACCAGCGGTCGTGCGTGACCACGAGCATCGCGCCCTGACCGCGCTGCCAGCGGGCCTTTAAGTGGCGCGCGAGCCAGTTGATGGTGCGCATGTCCAGGTGGTTGGTGGGCTCGTCAAGCATAAGCACGTCATAGTCGCCGATCAGCAGGCGCGCGAGGTCCACGCGACGGCGCTGGCCGCCCGAAAGCTCGCCCACCGTGCCCTCCCAGGGCACATCGCTAATAAGGCCAGCGAGGATCTGACGCGTACGTGGGCTCGAGGCCCACTCATACTCGGGCGTATCGCCCACGACGGCATGATGCACGGTGTCGGCATCGGCCAGGTTGTCCTTTTGGCCGAGCAATCCGATCGTGGTGTCGCGGCGGTGCGTCACGCGGCCATCGTCGGGCTCCAACGTGCCGGCGAGCACACTCAGCAGCGTCGACTTGCCGTCGCCGTTTTTACCGACGATACCAATACGGTCGCCCTCGTCCACGCCGAGCGTCACGCTATCGAAAATATGCTTGGTGGGAAACTCTAGGCTGACGGAATCGCATCCCAAAAGAATCGCCATATGCCCTGCTCCTTCGTAGAAATACAACGTTGTCCATGATAGCAGCGAGCCCCACCCCAAACCACCACGAAGGTGCCTGTCCCCTTTGTGGTGGTCATTTCGGTCGCAGAGCAAAAGGCGGGCCATCTCGCAAAAGAGATGACCCGCCTCTCCAATCAGTCCCGCGGCAACCGTGGCCGCCGCGGGCCTCAAGCATGTCCCGGACTAGGAGAACATGCCGGTGAGGTAATCATTCAGCCGCTTATCCTTGGGCCGTTGGAAAATCTCGTCAGTCTCGTCGTACTCAACCATATCGCCCATGTAGAAGAACGCCGTGCGGTTGGACACGCGCGACGCCTGCTCCATGTTGTGCGTCACGATGACGATGGCACGGTCGGCAACGATCGATGACATGAGGTCCTCGATCGCCAGCGTCGAGATGGGGTCGAGCGCCGAGCAGGGCTCGTCAAACAGGATCACGTCGGGATTGAGCGCCAGCGTGCGCGCAATGCACAGACGCTGCTGCTGGCCGCCCGAAAGCGCGTAGGCGCTCTTGTCGAGCTTGTCCTTGACCTCGTCCCACAGCGCCGCACCACGCAGACTTTCCTCGACCATACGATCAAGCTCGTCGCGGTCGGTAATGCCGTGACGCCTGGGCGCAAAAGTAATGTTGTCGCGAATGGACTTGCGGAAAGGGTTGGGCTGTTGGAATACCATGCCAATGGAGCGACGCAACTCGTAGGTGTTCTCGGTCTTGGTGTTCACGTTGCGCCCGCGGTAGTTGATCTCGCCCTCCACGCGGCAGCCGCGAATCTCGCGATTCATCAGGTTGAGGCTGCGTAAGAAGGTCGACTTACCGCAGCCCGAAGGCCCGATGAGCGCCGTGATCTCGCCCTTGTGAAAGTCGAGCGACGTATCGTGCAGGGCATGGTGGTCGCCATAGTACACGTTGACGTCCTTGGTGGAGAGCACGACCTCGTCGCTCACGGCCTTGCCGCTCACGCGCACGCGCTTCTCGCTCTCCCCCACGCTCGACAGGAAGTCCTGGGTCTCGAACGTGGCCGCTTCGGTTGCGGGCGTTGCGTTCATCTCGCTCATTCGGCCATCATCTTCCTTGCCAGTTGCTTGCCCACGATACGGGCGACTACGTTAAACAGCAGCACGCAGATCATCAGCAGCGCCGCGGTGCCCCAGACGATCTGCTGGGCCTCGGGGCTGCCCTCGCCATAGATCTTGTAAATATGCACGGCGAGCGACTCGCCGGGACGGAACACGTTCCAGGCGCAAGTGGGGCTCGACAGGTTAAGGCTCAAGAAGTTCAGACGCACCGGCGAGCTCATACCCGAGGTAAAGAGCAGTGCTGCGGCCTCGCCAAACACGCGGCCGGCCGAAAGCACAATGCCGGTCACGATGGCGGGCATGGCCTCGGGGATCAGGATGTGCAGCGTAGCCTCCCAGCGAGTGAGGCCCATGGCCAGGCACGCATCGCGCTGGGCCTGCGGCACGTCCTCGAGCGCCTGCTGGATCACGCGCACCAGGATGGGAATGTTGAACATGGTGAGCGCGACGGCGCCGGAGATGATGGAGTACTTCCAGCCCAGCTGCACCGAGAACACCAGAAAGCCGAACATGCCGACGACGATGGAAGGCAGCGAGGACAGCGCTGTCTCTTATACACATCTGACGCTGCCGACGAAC
>CABSNH010000113.1 GCA_902478985.1 uncultured Collinsella sp. | reverse complement strand
AACGTGGAGAGCTCGCGCATGCAGGAGGCCGTCGAGGGTGCGGGTATTCCGTACATGAAGATCGAGACCGACTACAGCAATGGCGACATGGGCCAGATCGAGACTCGCATCGCCGCCTTCATCGAAACCCTCTAGCTTCCTCAGGCACCGGATCTTGCCCCTCAAACCGTCGCTTGCGTACCAAAGTACGCTGCGCTCCTCTTTCGGGGCAACCTCCGGCACCTGAGAAACCTAGAGCTAAGGCGCCTGAACGCGCCGCTACCTTTGATGTTTAGATTGGGAGAGAGCCATGATAGGGATCGGGATCGATATCGGGTCTACGGCGGCTAAGGCTGCTGTGGTCGACGGGGAGGGTTCGGTGGCGTGGACGTGCGTGCAGCCAACCGGGTTCTCCTCGGTCGATGCTTCCGAGCGGCTGCGCGAGGCACTTGCCGCAGCCGGCTATGACGTGACGGACGACGATGCTCGCGTGATCGCGACCGGCTACGGTCGTGTTGCCGTGCCCTATGCGTATAAGGTCGTGACCGAGATTACCTGCCACGGTACCGGTGCCGTGCGCCTGTTTGGTGACCACGGTACCGTGATCGACGTGGGCGGCCAGGACACCAAGGTCATTCAGCTTAAAGGCGGCCGCGTGGCCAAGTTTGCCATGAACGACAAGTGCGCCGCCGGCACGGGGCGCTTTCTGGAGATCATGGCCGACCGCCTGGGCATTACCCAGCAGCAGATGGCCGACCTTGCGCGTTCCGGTGAGCCCACCAAGATATCCAGCATGTGCACGGTCTTTGCCGAAAGCGAGGTCATCAGCCTGATCGGTCGTGGCGAGCCGCGCGAGAACATTGCGCGCGGCGTGATCGAGAGTGTCGTATCGCGCGTGGCCACTATGGCCGGGCAGGCAGCGGGCGCCCCGTACTATCTGACCGGTGGCCTGTGCGAGAACGCCTTCGTGGTGGAGCGGTTGGGCGAGCTACTGGGGTCGCCGGTGACCACCTCGCCCCAGGCTCGCTTTGCCGGAGCGATCGGCGCGGCGATTCGCGCACAGGCGCTCAATTAATGCATCCGCCGTAGGCTCGCATTCATGCGTATACTGGGAGAAAATGATTGACCGATGAGAGGAGGTATCGATGGCTGACGATCAGATTAAGCTCACGTCTATGACGGCCGCGAGCGGTTGAGCCGCTAAGTTGGCTCCCGGAGCCCTCGCCCAGGTCCTGGGCGACTTGCCCAATGTGCATAACGACAACCTGCTCGTGGGGTTCGATACCTCCGACGATGCGAGCGTCTTTCGCGTTGGCGATAACTTGGGCCTTGTGCAGTCCATCGACTTCTTCCCACCGATGGTCGACGACCCGTTTCTTTTTGGCCAGATTGCCGCGGCCAACTCGCTGTCGGATATCTACGCCATGGGCGGGCGGCCGAGCCATGCCATGAACCTGCTGTGCATCCCGATCTGCTTGGGCGTTGAGGTTGCCGGTGAAATTCTGGCGGGCGGCGCCGACAAGTGCGTCGAGGCCGGCTGCTCCATCGCGGGCGGCCATACCATCAACGACGACGAGCCCAAGTACGGCCTGTCCGTGAGCGGCTTTGTCGCGCTCGACCGTATGCTCGCCAACAGCGGCGCGCGCGTGGACGATGCGTTACTGCTGACCAAGGCGATCGGCTCGGGCATCATCACCACGGCCATTAAGGGCGAGCTCATCGAGCAGGACGAGGCCGCAGCCATGTTTGACTCGATGCGCACCCTCAACGAGGCGCCGATTCGTCTGTCCGAGGGACTTGAGCTTCACGGCTGCACCGATGTCACGGGCTTTGGCCTGATCGGGCACGCGTGCGAGATGGCCGAGGGCTCGGGCGTGCAGATCGAGCTTGCGTCGGGGGCGGTGCCGCTCTTTGACCAGGTGCTCGATATGGCGCGTCTGGGCATTATCCCCGCGGGCTCCTACCGCAACCAGGACTTCTTTGGCCCGCGCGTGGCGGCCGACGATGACCTGGAGCCGGGCATGTTGGATGCGCTGTACGATCCGCAAACCTCGGGCGGTTTGCTCATCGCGGCGCCTGCTGCCGATACGGTTGAGCTTGCGCGTCGCCTGCATGCCGAGGGGCGCATCGCGGCCGTTGTCGGGCGCGTGTGCGAGGCGGAGCCGGGCGGTCCTGCCGTCCACGTTGTTCGCTAGCCCGCACGTTTATGTAACTGTTTACCGTTCTCTAGAACGGTTCTTTCGAAAGGAAAAGCTATGTCTACCAAGATTGAAGTCAATGCCATGGGCGATGCCTGCCCGCTGCCCGTTGTTAAGACGCTCAAGGCGCTCAAACAGCTCGATGGCGAGGGTGCCGTGGTGACCTCGGTCGATAACGAGACCGCCGTCAAGAACATCTCCAAGATGGCGCAGGAGAAGGGCTGCACGGCCTCGGTCGAGAAGGTTTCTGACGCCGAGTGGCACGTGACCGTGGCGACCTCTGGCGCCGTTGCCGTGGCTGATCCCGAGCAGGATGGTGCTGCCTTCTGTGATGCCAGCGCCGGCAAGGGCAAGCTCGTCATTTCCGTCTACACCGACTGTATGGGCCACGGCGACGACGAGCTGGGCCACAAGCTCATGAAGGCGTTTATCTTTGCCGTGACGCAGCAAGAGGAGCTGCCCGCGACCATGCTGTTCTACAACGGCGGCGCCAAGCTCACCGTCGAGGGCTCGCCGGTGCTCGATGACCTGAAGGGCCTGGCAGAGCAGGGTGTCGAGATTCTCACCTGCGGTACCTGCCTGGACCACTTTGGCATTAAAGACCAGCTTGCGGTGGGCGAGGTCACCAACATGTACGTGATCGTGGAGAAGATGGAGCAGGCCGTGCGCGTCGTGCGCCCGTAGCGTATTGGTTGGAGTTGCCATGAGGGAGAAGCGCCCGGCGCTTGTCATCACGTTTCCCACCACGGCGGCCGCCATGGGTTGCGAGTCCCTGTGCATCGAGCGCGGCCTTCCCGGGCGCACGATTCCCGTGCCCGGGGAGGTCGCTGCCGGCTGCGGCCTGGCATGGAAGGCGCTGCCTTCTGATGAGGACTTGCTGCGCGGCGAGCTTGCCGCGGCGGGCGTCCCCACCGAGGGTTTTACGGTGATCGACATGTGGGAGGTCGTGCGATGATCTACCTGGATAACGCGGCGACGACCATGCACAAGCCGCAGACGGTCATCGATGCCGTGGTGCAGGCGCTGTGCTCGCTCGGCAATGCCGGGCGCGGTGCCACGTCGGGTGCGCTCGATGCGGCGCGTACCATCCACGGTTGCCGCGCCAAGCTTGCGCGCTTGCTGGGCTGCCAGCGTTCTGACCATGTTTGTTTTACGCCCAACTCAACCGCGGCGCTCAACACCGTCATCAATGGCGTGGTGCGCCCCGGCGACCGTGTGGTCACAACGGTGCTCGAGCACAACTCTGCGCTGCGTCCGCTCAACCGCCTGGCGGCAGAGCGGGGCGTGACCGTTGAGCATGCGGGCTGCGACTCGAGCGGCGTGCTCGACTACGACGAGCTCGAGCAGCTGGTCACGCCGGGCACGCGCGCCGTGGTGGTGACGCACGCTTCCAATGTGACCGGCAACGCCGTTGATGTTGCACGTGTGGCGGCTGTGGCTCATGCGGCTGGTGCGCTCGTGATTGTCGATGCCTCGCAGTCTGCCGGCACGGCGCATATCGATATGCAGGCCATGGGGCTCGACGTAGTGTGCTTTACCGGCCACAAGGGGCTCATGGGTCCGCAGGGGACCGGCGGCCTGGCCGTGGCGGAGGGCATTGACGTGGCGCCGTGGGCCATGGGCGGCACGGGCGTGCACAGCTTCGATGCGCTGCAGCCGCTTGAGTGGCCCACGCGCCTTGAGGCGGGCACGCTCAACGGTCACGGCATTGCGGGTCTTTCCGCCGGCCTCGACTTTATCGAGGTCCAGGGTGGGGTCGAGGCGATTGCTGCCCACGAGCGCGCGCTCGCCGATCGCTTCCTTGCCGGTGTGTGCGAGATTCCGGGAATTAAGCTCTACGGTGCCTTTGACCAGCCGACGCGCTCTGCGATTGTGTCGCTCAACGTGGGTGATATCGACTCTGCCGAGATTTCGGATGCGCTCATGCAAGGGTGGGGGATTGCGACACGCCCCGGCGCCCATTGCGCTCCGCTCATGCACCGTGCGCTGGGGACCGAGCGCCAGGGCGTCGTTCGCTTCTCGTTTGGGTATTTCAACACGGACGAGGAAGTCGACACCGCGATTGACGCTTTGCGCGATTTAGCCTGCTAAAGCTGCTAGACCGTTTATACTTGCGGGACGGGTGTTTTTGCCCGTCCCGTTTTTGTTTCGACCCGAAAGGTGGTCCCATGGCTTCATCCACCCCGCGTGGTCTACGCTCCGACCATGTCGTTACCGTCGGCATCGCCCTGTTCTCGATGCTCTTTGGCGCCGGCAACCTCATTATTCCGCCACTGCTGGCGCTGCAGGCAGGTTCTGCCACGCCGGTCGCCATGCTCGGCTTTCTCATCGCCGCCATCGGCCTGCCCGTCATGGGTTTTATCGCCGTGGCGCTTGCCGGAACGGCGCGCGAGCTTGCCGGCCGCGTGCACCCCAAGTTCGGTGAGTTCTTTGTCGCGGCGGTGTATCTGGCCATCGGCCCGTGCCTGGCTATTCCGCGCACGAGCTCCACGGCCTTCGAGATGCTGGTGCCGCTGCTGCCCGAGGGCGTCTCGCTCGGCACGGCTCGCCTGGTGTTTGCCATCGGGTTCTTCGTGGTCGCGTTTGTGCTCACGCTGCGTCCGGGCGTCATCACGCGCGTGCTCGGCCGCATTACGGGCCCCGCGCTCATTGCGCTCATCGTGCTGGTCGTTGGTGCCGCCGTGGTCTCGCCGTTGGGTCCCGCTGCCGCGCCGCAGGCTCCCTACAATGCCGGTGCTGCCGTGCAGGGCTTTTTGACTGGCTACCAGACCATGGACCTGCTCGCGTCGCTCGCCTTTGGCATCATCATCGCTGAGACCATCCATGAGCTCGGCGTTACCGACGATAAGCGCGTGGCCTTTGAGATCTCGCGTTCCGGTGTGATCGCCGGCGTGCTCATGGCCATCATCTACTGTGGCCTGGCGCTTGCCGGCATGCAGCTCGGCACGGTTATGCCCGATGCCACCAATGGCGCCGCCATCCTTGCCCGCTCTGCCTCCATGCACTTTGGCCTTGTCGGCACGGTCGTGGTCTTTGCGATCTTTTTCCTCGCCTGCATGAACGTGTGCATCGGTCTTATTAGCTGCTGCTCGCGGTACTTCTGCGAGACGTATGTGGTTAAAGGGGGAGCGGAGGCTTCCGAGGAGGCCATGCGCCGCCCCTTTGCGATGCTCGCCTTTGTGTTCGCGGCGTTTTCGTGCGTGCTCTCCAACGTGGGCCTCGACGTGATCCTTATGTTCTCGGTGCC
>CABSNH010000112.1 GCA_902478985.1 uncultured Collinsella sp. | reverse complement strand
TCCGCGCCGCGCTGGGAAGGGCCGCGTAACGGTCCAAGAAATCGTCCGCAGTCCCAACCACCATAAAGGGGACACTGTCCCCTTTATGGTGGTTTTGACGCGATAGCAAGAAACCCGGTCCTGCACAAGGCAGAACCGGGTTTCTTTAGCAATGCTTGCTGTACTCAGGCAGTAACTAGCAGTTACTCAGCCAGGAAGTCACGCTGGACAGCGGGATCGACCTTGACGCCAGGGCCCATGGTGGAAGACACGGAGATGGACTTGACGTACTTGCCCTTAGCAGAAGAGGGCTTGACGCGCAGAATCTCGGTGTACAGGGCAGCGTAGTTCTCGACGAGCTGCTGCTCAGAGAAGGACTTCTTGCCCAGGGGCACGTGGCAGATGCCGTAGCGGTCGGCGCGGTACTCAACGCGGCCAGCCTTGAGCTCGGAGACCATCTTGGCGACGTCCATGGTCACGGTGCCGAGCTTGGGGTTCGGCATGAGGCCACGGGGACCAAGGATCTTACCGATGCGGCCAACCTTGGCCATCATGTTCGGCGTAGCGATAGCGGCGTCGAAGTTGATCTCGCCCTTCTGAATCTGGGCGACGAGCTCGTCGGAACCGATGATGTCGGCGCCGGCAGCCTCAGCCTCACGGGCCTTCTCGCCCTCGGCGAAGACGGCAACACGAACGGTCTTGCCGGTGCCGTGGGGCAGGGAGATGGAACCACGGATGTTCTGGTCAGCCTTACGAGTATCGATGCCCAGACGGAAGTGAGCCTCGACGGTCTCGTCGAACTTGGCGGTGTCGAGCTCCTTGATGAGCTTGGCAGCCTGAAGGGGGGTGTAGAGCGTGGCGCGGTCGATCTTCTCGGCAGCGGCGTTATAGCTCTTACCATGCTTAGCCATGTGCATTACCTCCTGTGGTTAAACGGGCGTGAGCCCTCCCACATCGTATCGTGTGCCCTATTGCACACATTTAACGGGCGCCCCGGTCGGAGCACCCGCCGTTACCATAAGAAATCGCTACTCAGCGATGGTGACGCCCATGGAACGGGCGGTACCGGCGATGATCTTCTTGGCGGCGTCAATGTCGTTGGCATTGAGGTCCGGCATCTTGATCTCGGCGATCTTGGTGAGCTGCTCCTGGGAGAGCTGACCAACCTTGTCAGCCTGGGGCTTAGCGGAACCAGACTTGAGGTTCAACTCCTTCTTGATAAGGTGAGCCGCCGGCGGGGTCTTGGTGATGAAGGAGAAGGACTTGTCCTCGTAGACAGAGATCTCAACGGGGATGATGTCACCCTTCTTGTCCTGCGTCTCGGCGTTAAAGGCCTGGCAGAACTGCATGATGTTCACGCCAGCAGCGCCCAGGGCGGGGCCGACGGGAGGAGCGGGGTTTGCTGCACCAGCAGGAATCTGGAGCTTAATGACGTTGGCAACCTTCTTCTCAGCCATGGTCATTCCTTTCGAATCACGAGTGTGAAGTACTTGCTATATCGTAAGCACGCACGTGTTAGAAGCACTCCTGAGATGAGCAGTCACAGAAGAAGCACGCTCGCGCGAACGGACGAAAACTTAAGCGATGACAGCGACCTGGTTAAAGTCGAGCTCGACCGGCGTCTCGCGGCCAAAGATCATCAGCGTGACCTTGAGCTTGCCAGCCTCGGTGTTAACCTCGGAGACCTTGCCATCAAAGTCGGTAAGCGGGCCATCGGTGACGCGGACGGACGTACCGACCTCAATATCAACCGAGGTGCGCTTGGGCGAATCGCCCTTACCGGGACGACGAGTCATCTTGTTGTACTCGTCGCGGGAAAGCGGAGCGGGCTTGCCGTTGCCGCCTAGGAAACCGGTGACGCCAGGCGTGTTACGAACACACGTCCAAGCATCGTCATCCATCTCCATGCGGACCAGGACATAACCCGGGAAGATCTTGGAATCCTTGGTCTCACGCTTGCCACCCTCTTTAATCTCGGTGACGCGCTCCATAGGAATCTCGATATCAAAGATACGGTCCTGCATGCCCATAGTCTCGATGCGATGCTCGAGATCGGACTTAACGCGGTTCTCGTATCCAGAGTAAGTGTGAACGACGTACCAACGCTTAGACATGGTTTAGCCCCTCAATCCAGAGAACAGAGCAAGAGCCTCGCCAAAGCCAGCATCGAGCAGAGCGATGACGACGCCGACGACGATCAGAGAAGCGCAAACAACAACCGAGTAGTTCACGAGCTCCTTCTTATCGGGCCACGTGACACGCTTCATCTCGGACTTGACCGAAGCGAAATACTTCTTGGTGCGGGCGAAGAAACCAGGCTTCTCGTTCTTCTTGGACTTCGCAGCCTTCTCGTTCTTCTTGGCAACGGCCTTCTTGGCCTCAACCTTGGAGTTGGCGGCAGCTTTGTTGGCAGGTGCCGGCTGCTGAGCCTTCTTCTTGTTCTTCTTGTTGGCCATTTGGGTTACCTCCGCGCAATGCGCTTATACATGAGTAAACCGTAAGCCCCCAAGTGGGAGCTTACGGAATAATGACTGGCACGCCAGGAAGGACTCGAACCCTCAACACTCGGTTTTGGAGACCGATGCTCTACCAATTGAACTACTGGCGTATGTGACTAGAGACTAGCGAGTCTCTTTGTGCAGCGTGTGGTGACGGCACCAGGGGCAATACTTCTTGATCTCCATACGATCAGGCATGGTCGACTTGTTCTTGGTGGTCGTATAGTTGCGGCGCTTGCACTCAGTGCACGCAAGAGTAACTAGAGTACGCATGTATCCTGAACCTTTCATTTCCGCCCCGTACGGGCACGAGTTGTTACTTTATCAGCTCCACGTAAGTGCTGTCAATGAAAACCTCGAGTCAATTGGTTCTCGGTGGATCCATTCATATTTGGAACACATCAATGAAGCCATCGAGAGCTAATCGACGGTGCATCCAGGACCATTATCGATCCTCTCGACACCAGCAACGGCTCAATATCCATTGCAGAAAAGAACCCGGCACCCATATAAGTGCCGGGTTCTCTAAGTCAGCTATATCAAAGAGCTAATTTACTCAATGATCGTGGAGACGATGCCCGAACCGACGGTGTGGCCACCCTCGCGGATAGCGAAGCGCAGGCCCTCCTCCATGGCGATCGGGTGGATGAGGTCGCCCTCGATGGTGATGTGGTCACCAGGCATAGCCATCTCGGTGCCCTCGGGGAGCTTGACCGTACCGGTAACGTCGGTGGTACGGAAGTAGAACTGAGGACGATAACCATCGAAGAACGGGGTGTGACGGCCGCCCTCCTCCTTGGTCAGAACGTAGATCTCGCCGGTGAACTTGGTGTGCGGGGTAACCGAACCGGGCTTGCAGAGAACCTGGCCGCGCTCGATGTCCTCGCGCTTGATGCCGCGGAGCAGGATGCCCACGTTGTCGCCAGCCTCGCAGAAGTCCATGGTCTTGCGGAACATCTCGATGCCGGTGGCAACGGAGGTCTGGGTCGGCTTGATGCCGACGATCTCGACGGGCTCGTTGAGCTTGAGCTCACCGCGCTCGACACGGCCAGTAGCAACGGTACCACGGCCGGAGATGGTCATAACGTCCTCAACGGCCATCAGGAACGGGAGGTCGTTGTTACGAGCAGGCGTCGGGATGTACTCGTCGACGGCCTTCATGAGCTCGCGGATAGCGTCCATCCACTTGGCGTCGCCCTCGAGAGCGCCCAGAGCGGAACCACGGATGACGGGGATGTCGTCGCCGGGGAAATCGTACTCGGAGAGGAGCTCACGGGTCTCCATCTCGACGAGGTCGATGAGCTCGTCATCGTCGACCATGTCGCACTTGTTCAGGAAGACGACGATGTAGGGAACGCCGACCTGACGGGCGAGCAGGATGTGCTCGCGGGTCTGAGCCATGGGGCCGTCGGTAGCGGCGATAACCAGGATAGCGCCGTCCATCTGAGCAGCGCCGGAGATCATGTTCTTGACGTAGTCAGCGTGGCCCGGGCAGTCAACGTGAGCGTAGTGACGGGCAGCGGTCTCGTACTCAACGTGGGAGACGGAGATCGTAATGCCGCGCTCGCGCTCCTCGGGAGCCTTGTCGATGTTCTCGAACGCAGTGAAGTCAGCCTTGCAGCCCTCGGTCTCGGAGAGAACCTTGGTGATGGCAGCGGTCAGCGTGGTCTTGCCGTGGTCGACGTGACCAATGGTGCCGATGTTAACATGCGGCTTAGTGCGCTCAAACTTCTCTTTGGCCATAAAGCCCTCCTCTTAACAGGTCGTCCCCGGACGGGACTTTGCCTTTATACCATAGTGGCCTCTCAACATACTATTGAGAAGCCACCGTGTTACCTATGGTAGCGGTGACTGGATTCGAACCAGTGACGCCACGGGTATGAACCGTGTGCTCTAACCAACTGAGCTACACCGCCGGATGGAGCCTGCAACCAGACTTGAACTGGTGACCTCTTCGTTACCAACGAAGTGCTCTACCGACTGAGCTATACAGGCACTTGACGGGTGGGAGCTATAGGATTCGAACCTATGTAGGCAGAGCCAACGGGTTTACAGCCCGTCCCCATTAACCACTCGGGCAAACTCCCAATCGTTCAAGTATCCGCAGGTCCTTTGGTCTTTTGGACCGCCGCCCCCGCGAACGAAGAAGATAATACGATGCCACCTTGGGGGCTGTCAACGAAAACCTCTAGATACACGGTGCCGGGCGTATCTATATAGCCGTGACCTGCGGTTTTATTGAGTTTGGATATGAAGGACAGTGGTTTTGGATACTGAGGTGACGTTTCCCAAGGTAACACTTTGCTGTAGTGGAGTACACCTTCAGTATCGAACTTCGATACCAGCTTATTTGCACCTATATATAGGTCGAGATCGGGGCTGCCCAGACAGAAGATTGCTCTTCCCAGGCAAAATCGAGCGTGGATTTTCTTCCGTTTGAAATCGAGCGTGGATAATCTCCCACTTTGCCGTGCCATCGAATCCAAAGTGGCAGATTATCCACGCTCATTCACTAGGCGGAAGATTTTCCACGCTCGTGTGTCCGATAATCCACGCTCGATGACGATGACCAACCTCGCCCCGGCCTATGTCTTGACCTGTAACAGTAAGAGGGTTATTCCTCCCCTATCTGTTACAGATCGAGATGTTTCGCAGAAACCCCCGCTTACGTCTCATTCTGTAACAGTAAGAACGGTTTTCAGCCTCTTCGTGTTACGGATCGAGATGTTATCGGCCTTCCCTTGGCAATGTTTCGATCTGTAACTATAAGGAGGGTCTTCAGCCCACTCGTGTTACGGATCGAGACAAACCTGAAGCTTGGTTGGCGCCAAACACGCTGACTTATCGACATAAATAGAAACGGGCCCTGTCCCACAAGGAAACAGAGCCCGAAACTCTCATGGAGCCAGTGACAGGAATCGAACCTGCAACCCACTGATTACAAATCAGTTGCG
>CABSNH010000111.1 GCA_902478985.1 uncultured Collinsella sp. | reverse complement strand
TCGCCCAGGCGCACGGCCCTCTTCTCAAACTGCATGTCATTCCTCCTAGTAGTACATCCCGCTCGGGGCGGTCCCCTCGATGGCGCCGGCGATGGCGAGGAGCGCGAGCATCACGACGGCGCACACAACGCTCTGCGTCCGCTCGGACAACGTTCCCCACCAGGCCGACACCCGGTCGCTAAGCAGCAAAAGAATTTCGCTCATGGGTTCCCTCCTCGATCCACTCGTCGACCCACTCGGGGCGCACCAGGTAGCCGCGGCAGCGGCCGTCGGGCAGGCAGTAGGTGAGCCTGCGCGCGGTGCATTCGTCTCGAAGGGTGTTGTAGGGCACCCCCAGCACGCGCGACACCTCGTCGAGCGTGTACAGCAGCTTGCGCGGCAACTTGAGCTCGGCGGCAAGTGCTCTGAACGTCTGGGGCTTCTTACTGGTATCATCCATGGATGACCTCCTTTCAGGTCGGCCTCCCGCGTACGGTCCTAACGCTGCGGGAGGCTCTTTTTTTGGGTCGGGCGTAGGGCGGACCCTCCCCCGGCACGGCACCGGCTGGAACGCCCGGCGGATGGTTAACGGAGCCCGCCGGGACCGGTGCCGCCTCGGGGAAGGGGCCTCAGCGGCGCATGAGGCCCCTTCCCCGAACAGGAACACGAAGAAGAGTGCGAAAATGAAGCCCATGGGAACCTCCTTGGAAGGGAATCGAAGAAACGGCGGCGGACCCGCCGTCAGTCGCAGAGCGACCCGACCACCCATGCCGCGATGAACGGCAGCGCGGCGACAAAGCACACCCGCGCGAGCAGGTGCGCACCCTGCGCGATGCAGAGCCACCCCGCGACATTCATCACGACGGCCGAGGCCAGCAGCGCCCGGGTCATTCCTCTTCCTCCAGATCCTCCATGGGCACGCCCAGCGCCCTCGCGAGCCGCTTGGCCGCCCCGTACTTCGCGTCGGCTATCCCCCGGCGCTCCCAGTTCCGTACCGTCGTCTCGGTCACGCCCGCCTTCACCGCGAGCTTGAACTGCGGGAGTCCCGCCTTCTTGCGGAGCCGTCTGATCTCATTCATCTCCGTGTCCCCACGAACCCGTAAACTCCTTTGCGTTCATCCCTTTACGCGAAAGGAGGTGATTACATGTCAAAGGCCATCAAGGGCCTCAAGCTCGACCGGAAGGCCCTCAACCGCGTCGCCGTCAGGGGAATCGAGAAGGCCGCTGCAACCGGCTCCCTCGAGATAACCTGCCAGACCTGCGGCGAGCGCTTCACGCTTCGCGGTCCCCAGACGAGCTGTCCCCGCTGCGGGACGTCGTATCGGACGCGATAAGGTCGGCCCCGATCTCCACGCCGCCCGCGAGCGAATCCAGGATCTCGCGGGCGGCGTCGATGTGGTCGGCGGCCTTGTCGAGCCTCTCCTGCAGCTCGTCCACGCCCTTCAGCTTCACGCCGAGCGTAAGCTCGCCCATCTTCTTGCCTTCCATCTCTTCCCCCTTCCGGTCTACGCAGCCTCGTCCGTGTTCCAGCCCATCAGGTCGTTGGGCGGACAACCAAGCACCTGCGAGATCGCCAAGAGTTTGTCGGCTCCGGGAATGTAATCGCCGCTCTCGTACTTTGCGAAAGTGCTGACGTTCACTCCGACCTTGGAAGCGACCTCAGCCTGAGAAAGGTCAGCTCGGGCGCGTGCGGCGCGGATGTTCCCCGCCAGCTCCTTACTGAAATCCATTCGTTCCTCCTTAGAGACGTTTTTCTGTCTGTCGAACCTCATTATGAACAGTTTTCTGTTCCTGTCAATCGAATAAGCAACATTTTTTTACGTAAAGACATTTTTTTGTTTACTATTCACTTAACGTAAAGAAAGGAGCGAGGATGAACCTTCGTCTAAGAGAGCGCCGAGAAGCCCTGGGGCTTAACCAAAAGGAGCTTGCACAAAAAGTCGGCAAGTCATTCCGAACCATTCAGTCCTGGGAGCGCGAGGAGAGCTATCCAAACGCAGAGCTCGTAGGTGCGCTCTGCGAAGTTTTCAACACCGACCCCAACGACCTGCTCGGATGGTACGAGGAGCATCCCGAGGACAAGCCGACGGCGCTGGCGGGCGCGGAGGGCGAGCTGATCGTCTGCTACCGAAAGAGCACAGAGAAGAGGCGCTCGAAGATCCTGGAGACGGCACGCGACCAGGCCGAGCTGTCCCAAGCTCAGGCTGCGGCGCCTGAAGGCGAAGGGCTGGAAGCGGATCAAGTAAGGTCCGCGTAGACATTCAAAGGAACCACCTGCGAGATTGGCAGATAACATGGGAATGTACGATTCAATCGACCGCCTGGTGAACCTGTGCGACGAGGTCATCGAGAGCGACCCGCCCGGTCTCAGGCAGAAGGTGGTGGCACGGTATATGACGGCATTCGGGGAAATCATCGAGCGCGAGACCGGGACCAGGGTGAAGGCCGACGTCAGCCCCGGCATAATCGACATCACGTCCATCGAGACAATCCGCGATCTGCTGCTGGCGCACAGGGACCGCATGGAGTACGACTACATGATGGCCAAGGCGACAGCCGACCAGATCGAGGCGAGGGCGACCGCCACCGTCGAGGCGACCGTGGTGGTCGACTTCAACCAGACGATCAAACAGATATCGAACAGCCAGGGCCTGTCGCCCGAGGACCTCGCCGCCGTGAAGCTCGCCCTCGCCGACCTGCGTTTCGCCGCCGAGGAGAAGGATGAGGGAGGCTTCGTCGAGAAGGCAAAGGACGCGCTCGACCTCGCATCCAAGGCCGCGGGGCTCGTCCCCAAGGTGGCCAAGGCGATCGGCACCCTCGCGGCGCTCCTCGGGGCGTAGGCGCTAGTTAAAAGAATAGGGCGCACCCGGAGGCACGCCCTATCCGACCTTCCCAACTATCGCCAAGCGAAGAACCCAGGGGTACGTATCGATGGGAGGGAACCTTTTATGAACCATTCTAGCTGTCGGCTGGAAGATCGCGGGCTTCCTCTAGACGCCCATGTACCCGATGAGGACCCATTGCCCGGTCTGCGGGCACCTCACGGCGCGGCTAGGTTTTTTCGGTTTTTCCGAAAAAACCCAAACGGGTGCAGGCACGCACCAAAACGCCAGTTGTTTCCCATTTTCGTAACGTCACGAAAATGGGTGAAGGGAGAGTAATGGAAGGCAATTGCGAGCAGACGTACAACCGGCTGCTGGATAAATCCAGCGAGGCCTTCGTCCTCGCCATCGAGCTCTACAACAGACCGAGCATCAAATACAGGGTCGAGGGCTTCTCGTTCTTTATCTGCAACGCGTGGGAGCTGATGCTCAAGGCGATGCTGATAGCGGACAGGGGCATATCGGCCGTCTACTACAGGGACAACACCGACAGGACGATCACGCTAGAGCGCTGCATCTCCCAGGTCTTCACAAACGACAAGGACCCGCTGAGGCGCAACCTCGAGGACATCATCCGCCTGCGCAACACGAGCACGCATTTCATCGTCCAGGAATACGAGCAGATCTACGTCGGCCTGTTCCAGTCGTGCGTGACGAACTTCGACGAGAAGATGTACGAGTTCCACGGGAGAAGGATGTCGGATATCATCCCCCAGCATTTCCTGATGCTGTCGATGAGCGCCAACCCCGCCACGCCGGAGGTGATACGCGCCAAGTACCCAGTCGAGATAGCCTCGAAGTTCCTTTTCGATGAGTCGGAGATCGAACAGGAGCAGCAGCTTCAGGAAAACCAAAGGTACTCGTGCGTCTTCCTGACCGAGATGGCGATAACGAAGAACCCCAAAAAATGCGGATTTCACCGTCGCCATCGACAACTCGTCTGACAGGACGATCCGCACCGCGAAGGTATTCCAGGACCCCAAGAACACGCACCCGCTGTCGATGAAGAAAGTGCTCGAGCATGTCAATTCAAGGCTCGGCAGGCTCGGGATCGTACTCATGGCAAATGGCGAGCCGAAACTGTTCACCGCCAATGACTGGAAGCTGTTCCTGAACTTCTACGACATCAAGTCGAACAAGGAACTCGCCTACAAGCACGAGGTCGGAAGGAACGGCTCGTACACATACTCGATGAAAACCGTTGATTTCATTGTGGAAAGGATCCGCGAGAACCCGTCGGGCGTAATCGACTCCCTGAAGCAGGCGCTCGCTAAAAAGCAAAACGAGACGACCCCAGGGGCAAAGGATTCTAAGCGGAAATAACCGCCTACTCCCATTCGGGAACCCAGCCGTATTCCTTCGCGGGTACGTCTCGTTACCGTGATTATCGTACTAATTGGCGTTGTTGTAAATCGAGCGGTTATGGAGATTGGAGACTGCAACGGCATTCAACGCGATTATGGCCCGCGGCGCGACATGGTTTTTCGGTTTTTCCGGAAAATCCAAGCGGACGCCCAAGTTGTCAAGGAATCTTTGGCAACTCCAGACATAAAGAAACCCCACCGCGCACGGCTGGAACCTTGGCGCGGTGGGGTGACAACAAGGATGCCGGAGTAATACGGAGATAGCTCCGGGCAACCTAGGGACATTATATGACACGCAAGCAGAGGCGCCGCGCGTGGGGCTCAATCACCGAGGCCAAGCGCGGCAAGAAATACATCCTCCGATGGCAGGAGAACACGCCGTGCGGACGCAAACGTAAGACCAAGACGGTATACGGCACCTACCGCGAGGCATGCGCCGAGCTCGACCGTATCCACGTCGAGCGTGCCGATGACAAGCCGGTGCCGACCATCGCCCAGGCGTACGGCACATGGCTCGAGCCGACCATGGCAGCGCAGGTAGCCGCCGGCACGCTCGCGCCGAACACCCGCAACCTCGTCACAAGGTCGTGGGCGAACTACGTCGGCCCCACATGGGGCTCGATGCCTGTCGACCAGCTGCGCCCCGTACACCTGCAGGAGTGGCTCCTGACCCTTCCGGCGGCAACGGCGGACACTGCCCTACTCACCCTGCGCAAGATTTACGGCACCGTGTCGGGCTTTGTCGTGCTGCCCATCGACCCGTTTGCCGCCACCGTGAAATACACCATGCCCACGCGCAAGACGCGCGAGCGCTCCAAGCGCCTGTACACGCTCGCCGAAGCCAAGGACATCCTGGGGCGCCTGCACGGGACCTCGCTCGAGGCGCCATTCATCATGGCGTGCTTTGGATCGTGTCGCTCAGGCGAGTCGCTGGGCATCCGCACCGACGAGGTCCTGCCGTTCGCGACAGGGTCAACAACGCTCGCAACGGTCGACCTCGTGCGCCAGATGGAGCAAGCGGGCATCGAGCCAACGGCGGACGGTGTGCTCAAGACACGGAAGTCCATACGCACGGTCGTGGTGCTGCCGGATGCCGCCGAGCGCCTGCTCGAAATTGCAGACGAGCGCCGCGCGGCAGGCTCCGAGTGGCTAGCAGATCGCGGGGACGGACTGCCCATGAACCGAGGGATGTGCAATCATAGATGGAAGAAGTGGTGCGAGGCCGAGGGTGTCGAGCACATCCCATGGTC
>CABSNH010000110.1 GCA_902478985.1 uncultured Collinsella sp. | reverse complement strand
GCCGAGAAGGCTGCGGCCAGCGCGAAGGCGCAGCCCTTGATCGACTGGAGGGCGGCCACCTCCGCGGCGATCGGGCTGGCATCCACGGCGGCCCTGTACTCGGAGAGCAGGTCCGCCCGGGCCTCCGCCGCGGCCTCGACCTCGTTCCTCAGGGCGGCGAGCGTCCGAACCCCGCCATCGTCCCCCGGCCTGACCTTGTCGAGCCACCTCAGGAAGTCGTAGGTCCAGTACTTCCTCGGGTTGCCGGCGGGCGTGGCGCCGCCGTAGACGAACCCCCGCTTTGCGAGGAAGGCGAGCAGCCGCTGCTTGGCGGTCGCCAGGCGCGCGGTCGCCCCGTCGTAGGCGCCGGCGAGGTCCCTGATGCCTTCGACCTCGGGGGAGGGGACCCATACGGGGGAGATGTCGTGGGCGAGTATCGCCTTGGCCATCCTGGCGGCGTCGTTCCTGTCGTTCTTGGAGGCCGAGTCGGCGGCCGACCTGGGGATCTTCGAGACCGCGGCGACGACGCACTCGACGCCGAGCCCGGCGAGCTCCCTTTGCGGGGCGAAGCCGAGATAGCCGCTCTCGTAGGCCGCGAGCGACGGCCCGGGGAACCCGTCCATCCACCCGGCGATCTCGCCCCAGGGGTTGCCGGGGAACCTCCTCGTCACGGCCTCGCCGGTGTCCGCGTCGAGGGCGCAGACGGTGGTCGACCTCAGGTGGACGTCCATCCCGAACGCGGTAGAATACTTTGGCATGGGAGCCTCCCAACCTCGTTGCGGCGCGGCTGCGCCTATGGCACTTCAACATCATTGTCGCAGCCCCGACCCGCGGTCACGAGCGGGGGCTCCTATCTTTTTAGTGCCCTCGGATTGGGTCATAGTGTCTGTCCGCGCCAAAACATCGGCGTTGCCGGAACACTTGGCTCTTGGGGACATTCCTTATGTGCCGGCAGTTTGGGATATACCTTGCGTCAAGAGGCTGGCGCGCGTCAACCTGTTCTCATTGCAGCAAAAAATCGCCCCGTTCTCGGTTGAGGACGGGGCGATTCGTTTTTTGGGCTTATGCAGCCAGTCTTATGCGAAACGGGCGACGAGCTCCTGCAGGACGTCGGTCATCTTGACGAGTGAGTTGACCGGGACAAACTCGTTGACGCCGTGGTAACAGTAGCCGCCTGTCGAGAGGTTGGGGCAGGGCAGGCCGCGGAACGACAGCTGTGCACCGTCGGTGCCGCCGCGAATCGGCAGCACTTTGGGCTCAACGCCGCAGGCAAGGTAGGCTTCCTTGGCAACATCAATAAGCTCCGGGTAGTCGCGAACGATCTCGGCCATGTTGCGGTACTGGTGCTTAATCTCGACCGTTACGCGCTCCTCGCCCAGTCGCTGGTTGAGCAGTGCGGCGGCGGCATTCATCAGCTCGAGTTTCTGCTGGAACTTGGCGGCATCGTGATCACGGACGATATAGCGCGCCGTGGCATGGTCGACCGTTGCCGAGACGCCCTCAAGGTGATAGAAGCCCTCGTAGCCCTCGGTGTATTCCGGGCGCTGCTCGTAGGGGAGCAGGGCGTTGAAGTCGCAGAACAGGTTGCCCGCGTTGACCATGCGCCCCTTGGCGTCGCCGGGGTGAATGGACTGGCCCTCAAAGCGAACGGTTGCCTCGGCGGCGTTGAAGCACTCCCACTCAAGCTCGCCAACCGGACCGCCGTCGACCGTGTAAGCGTACTTGCAGCCGAAGGCCTCGATATCCAACAGCTCAGCACCGTGACCGATTTCCTCGTCCGGGCAGAAGCAAATACCGAGCGCGGGATGGGGCAGGGAGGGATCCTGCGCGATGCGAGCGACGAGTGCCATGATTTCGGCGACACCCGCCTTGTCGTCGGCGCCCAGCAGTGTGGTGCCGTCACTGCAGACAAGGTCCTCACCCATCAGGTTGTTGAGGGCAGGAAGTTTGGCGGTGCTCATGGACACGGGCTTGCCGTCGACGATGCCGCAAACCAGATCGCCGCCCTCGTAGTGCACGATGTGAGGCGCTACGCCGGCGCCCGGCGCGACCTCGGTGGTATCGAGGTGCGCGATCAGGCCCAGGGCGGGCTTATTCTCGGAACCGGCGCTAGCGGGAATGTGCGCGCAGACATAGGCGTTTTCGGTTACATGGGCATCGGTTGCACCCAGCTCGCGCAGTTCCTCGGCAAGCACGTTGGCAAGGTCAAACTGTACGGTGCTCGACGGCACCTGGTCGCAGTTGGCATCCTCGGACTGCGTGTTGATCTGGACATAGCGCAAAAAACGCTCGAGGACGTCGGGGTTCGTGGTGGTGTTTTCCATAAAGACCGCTCCAATCTTGGTCGTCGTGTGCAACAAGAACTCTAGCACGGTATGCCGCGGCATACCGCGACGCTTGGATGGGGTAGAATCAGCCATTGAGTGCAGAAGGGACGGATGTTCATGGATACGACAAATAGCTCGCGCGAGCTACACCTAACGGTGGCGAACGAAGACTACTTGGAGTGCATGGTTCGCATCGAAAGCGAAGATGGGGAGACCAGCGGCGTGCGGTCGGTCGATATCGCACAGCGCCTTGGCGTCTCGAAGGCATCGGTCAACAAGGCGGTTTCGGCTCTCAAGGCATCCGAGCTTGTCGAACAGTCTCACTACGGCAAAGTTATCCTGACTGACCGTGGGCGCGAGGTCGGCTCGGCTATCTGGTATCGCCATCGTCTGGTCCGCACGTTTTTGGTCCAGGAGCTCGGCGTCGATTTTGAGCGCGCCGATGCCGAGGCCTGCATGATGGAACATGCGCTTTCCGAGGATACGATGAACCGCTGGCTCGCCTATCTCGAAAAGCAGGGAATCAGCGTCGAGGAATAGCGAAATACATATATGGATACGAGTTATTACAATCGTTTTGGCGGCGAGGAGCTTATGCACCGACTCGCCGGTGAGACATTGCTGGCACAGGGCCCCATGGGCAGTGTGTTGCTGAGCGAATGCGGCGCCGCCGATATTCCGCCGGCATTTTGGAACCTCGCCGAACCGCAGACGGTTTCCCGTATTCATCGACTGTACGCCGCCGCTGGCGCGCAGGTGCTCATCACAAACACGTTTCAGGCGTCGGGCCACGCGCTCGATCAAGATGAAATCGCCCCATCCATGGCGGAGGTCAATCGCGGGGCGGTCGACGATGCCCGTCAGGCAAATCCTCAGCTCCTGTTGGGGTCTATGGGCCCTATTGCCATTGAGTGGTTCGTCGAGGGTTCCCCCGAGTATCGAGAGATCCGCGCAAACGCTCGCGAGCAGGCGTCTGCCTTGCTCAACGCCGGCGTAGATGGCCTCCTGATTGAGACGGTCACGTCCATCCGCAATCTGCAGCCCGTGCTCGCCGGCGTATGCGACGTCGCCGACGGTATGCCCATCTTGGTGAGCTTTGCTATTGACGACAAGGGTGACCTACTGGGCGATGGCCTAAACATCGAAGGCGCCATCTTGTATGCCGAGAAGCATGGTGCGAACTCTGTCGGGGTCAATTGCTGCTCCCTGACAGCAGCTACTGCTGCGGTGCCAAGGATGGTCGCCACAGCCACCACGCCCGTTACGGTTCGGCCCAACGCGGGAAATCCGGTTCAGACACAGGATGGGCCCGTGTGGCACGAGGACCCCGAAGCCTTCGCTCGCGCATGCGTCGAGTGGAAGCGGGCAGGCGCCGCAATGGTAGGCAGCTGCTGCGGAACCACGGCGGTTACGACAGCCGCTATGGCAGATGCGCTCAATATATAGAACCCGAAAATAGGAGTATCGAATCACCGCCCCCGCCGGGGCGGTTTTTTTGTTGTCGGTGCGCACCTCGACGCTTTTGCCTAAACGGTGAACGAGCGTGCCGGCGGCTTGCCGGATGCCCGTTGCGGGTATACCTCATGCGTACCATGATCCAAACACTGCGAGGTGTCTGCGCGTGTGCGCGATAATTCACTTTGGAACTGACGGTTGGCGAGCTCGCGTCGACGGAGACTTTACTATCAACAACGTCGTTCGTGTCACCGATGCTATCGGCATGCTATGGCAAAAGACGAATCCCGGTAAAACGGTATATGTAGGATTTGACACTCGGCCGCAGGCTCGCGAGTTCGCCGAGCTCGCGGCGGGCGTGATTGCCGCCCACGGGCTCGATGCCGTGCTCGTGTCTCGACCGGTGCCGACTCCCGCTCTTACGTGGGCGGCTGCGTATGACGGCGAGGCATGCGGCGCGCTTATGGTGACGGGCTCACATCATCCGCAGGGCTATCTATGCCTCAAGCTGCGGATGGGTGATGGCTCGACGGCCAACCAGGATGTCATCGAAGAACTCGAGGAGACGATGGCCGCCGAGCCGCTGGGGCTTGAGGGGCAATACCGCACGGCAGATATCATTCCCGACTATATGCGAGCGGTGGCATCGTTTGTCGACGCGGATGCCATTCGCGCCGCGCATATGCGTGTGGTGGTTGACCCCATGGGTGGAGCTGCGCAGGGATATCTTGCCGACTTGCTTCGAGAGCTTGGCGTCGAAGTCCACGAGATTCACGCCGACGAGACGACCGATAGGGGAGATATCTGCCCCGACCCGGTCGAGCCGTGGGTGGATGCTTGTGAGCGCGCTGTTGTCGAGGACGGGGCGTGCGCCGGCCTGGTGACTGATGGCGACGCCGATCGTATCGGCGCGGTTGATGAGCGCGGCAGATATATACATCCACATCAGATCATGGCGCTCGTTTTGGGCGATTTGGTCCAGTATCGCAATCTGAAGGGACGCGTCGTCGTCAACCTTTCATGCTCCACGCTTGTGCGTCGAATTGCCGAGGCGCTCGGCTGCCGCGTGGTCATCAAGCCCGTCGGTTTTAAATATATAGCTGCCGAGATGAAGAAGGGCGGCGTTCTCGTGGGTGGCGAAGAGGCCGGTGGTATCGGTATCGCCGCGCACATGCCCGAGCGCGACGGCATCCTTGCCTGCCTGATTTTGTGCGAGCTCATGGCCAAGACCGGCGCACCCTTGGGCGTGCTTATCGATCAGCTCGAGGCGAGCTTTGGCAAGACAAGCTACGGACGTCGAGATTTGCGTCTTGAGGCCGAGGATGCCGAGACGTTGCGCACGCTGCTTCCCGGCGTGAATCCCAAGTCGATATGCGGCAAGACGCCGCAGAGCGTAAGCCATATGGATGGCTTACGTCTGGCATTTGAGGATGACACCTGGCTACTGGTTCGTCCCAGCGGGACCGAACCGGTGGTGCGCGTGTACGCCGAGGGCTTTTCGGTGGAGGAGCGCGATGAGCTGCTCGATGCCGGCTGCGATTTGGCCAGGGGTGCATATCGGCTTTAGCCAAGGGGCCACTCTATATAAAGATATGCTCGGCGAGCGGTAGTTAACGACCGGCAAACGTCGGTCAGAGGCACAGTTGTGTAGGAAATGTGTGCGCCCAGATTCCCGCCCCCGGGGCCCCTCCGGTCTGGCAATATATCTCCTTGCCGCGC
>CABSNH010000109.1 GCA_902478985.1 uncultured Collinsella sp. | reverse complement strand
AATTCCCCACTGGCGGTAAATCGGGCGGTGCCAAAGGGGTGCCGTGGCGCAGGCGAGGATCTGCGTCGAGCCGATGAGTCCGCGACCCGTGCGTGCGTTGGTTCGCATGCCGGCTGAACTGGTGAGATCCCAGTACCAACGGTTAGAGTCCGGATGAAAGAGGCAGGTGATCTTATGTCTGAACAGTCGCAGCATATCCATTTTGAGAACACGAATAGGTGGAGCACCAAACAGCTCGTTACCATGGCGTTGATGTGCGCCTTGGGCGCCCTGTTTATGTACGTGCAGCTGCCCATTCTTCCTTCGGCGCCGTTTTTGACCTATGACCCGTCGCTGGTGCCGGCGATGGTGTGCGGGTTTGCGTATGGTCCCGGTGCCGGTACCGCTGTTGCCGCTATGGCGATCGTTATCCATGCGCTCACTACGGGTGACTGGGTCGGCGCGCTTATGAACCTGGTTGCCACGCTGGGCTACATTCTGCCCGCGGCTATTGTCTACCAGAAGATGCATACCTATAAGGGCGCCGTGATTGGCCTGGTGCTCGGCGTTATTGCCGCTACGGCGTTGTCTATGGTCGCAAACCTTACCATTGGCGTATGGTTCTGGTATGGCTCGGTCGATGTGATCGCCCCACTCATGATTCCTGCCGTGCTGCCGTTCAACCTTATCAAGACCGTGCTCAACTCGGTGTTGACGCTCGTGGTGTACAAGGCGGTCTCTAATCTCATCACGCCCAAGAAGGACCAGGTCAAAGGCCGCGCATGATTGAGTGTCGGGGCGTTTCCTTTAGCTACGATGGCGCTGCGAAAGCGCTCGATGGTATCAATCTGAACATCGAGGATGGCGAGTTTTTCTGCATCCTCGGTGGCAATGGGTCGGGCAAGTCGACGTTTGCCAAGCATCTGAATGCACTGTTGCAGCCCGATGCGGGCACGGTACGCGTCAACGGCATGGATGCGTCCGACCTCGAGCTGGTCTACGACATTCGTTCGACCGCGGGCATGGTATTCCAGAATCCCGATGACCAGCTGGTGGCAACGCTTGTCGAAGATGACGTTGCGTTTGGTCCCGAAAACCTTGGCGTGCCGTCGGCGCAAATTGCGCGGCGCGTACGCGAGGCGCTGAAGGGTGTGGGCCTGGTGGGCTTTGAGCGTCACGAGACCCATGCGCTTTCGGGCGGCCAAAAGCAGCGCGTGGCGCTTGCCGGCGTGCTTGCCATGGAGCCGCGCGTGCTCATTTTGGATGAGGCTTCTTCGATGCTCGATCCGCGTGGACGCAAGGGCCTCATGAAGACTTGCCGTGCGTTGCATGATCGCGGCATGACCATCGTGATGATTACGCACTTTATGGAAGAGGCCGCCGAGGCCGATCGCGTTGCTGTCTTCCAAGCGGGCCGCATTGCCATGCTCGGTAAGCCCGAGGAAATCTTGACGCGGGCGGACGAACTTGCGCAGCTAAACCTGGATATGCCGGCGTCGTGCTGCCTAGGTAGGGCACTTCGTGAGAAGGGCGTTTCCGTTTGCGCGCAGGTGCGCGAGGCAGATATGGTCGCCGAGATTGCACAGGCTTATGCCGAGCGGAGCGGGACGGACATCGCAGGGCAGCCTTCCGCATCCGATTCTCATGTGCTTGACAATGGATCCTCTGCGGCCGACGGGATAGCCGCGTCGGAGCCCGTTATCGAGATCTCGCACCTCTCGCATAGTTACTCGCTGAGCGCCCGCGAGCGCCGTCGATGGCGCAAGCGCTCGACCACTGCGGACGCATCGAGCAAACAAGCTCTTTGGGGCAACGATCCAAACAGCCCCTGGGCGCTACGTGATGTTTCGCTGACGGTGCGCCGCGGCGAGTTTCTGGGATTGGCGGGTCATACCGGCTCGGGTAAATCGACGCTGGTTCAGCATCTCAACGGGTTGATTCGTCCGCAGGAGGGAAGCGTTTGCGCGCTGGGGCTCGACCTATCAAGCAAGAAAGACGCCGCCGCGGTTAAGGCCAAGGTCGGCGTGGTGTTTCAGTATCCCGAGCGCCAGCTATTTGCCGAGACCGTGGCGCAGGACGTGGCGTTTGGCCCGCGCAACCTTGGCCTGCCAGAAGACGAGGTTGCACGCCGTGTCGCATCATCGCTTGCGCGCGTGGGCCTCGACCTTGCCGCGATAGGCGACAAGAACCCCTTTGAGCTTTCGGGCGGCCAGCAGCGCCGCGTGGCGTTTGCCGGCGTGCTCGCCATGGAGCCCGAGGTGCTGGTGCTCGACGAGCCCATGGCGGGGCTCGATCCGGCTGCGCGCGGGGATTTCCTGGGGCTCATCGATCGACTCCATCGCGAGGGCCTGACTGTTGTCATGGTTTCGCATAGCATGGATGACCTGGCAAATTGCTGTGACCGTATCGTTGTGATGAACGAGGGCGCCGTGTTTGCCGAGGGAACGCCCGCGCAGGTGTTTGCGCGCGCGAACGAGCTCAAATCGATCGGCCTGGGCGTTCCTGCCGCCCAGCGCATGGCGCTGGCGCTTGCGCAAGCCGGTGTGCCGCTCCGCTGCGACAAGCTTTATACGGTTGAGGCGCTAGCCGACAAGTTGGCCGGCTTGCTGCTGGGCTGCGCGGACGTGCCTTTGAGGGTTCCGTGTCAGGCCGGTTCCAAGATAGCCACGCGAGAGGAGGGCTACTAATGGAGGCGTTCTCATTTGGCAGCTACTATCCCGGGAATAGTGCGGTGCATCGCCTAGATCCGCGCACTAAGCTGCTCCTGGGTTTCGCATTTCTGGTCACCGTGCTCACCGTCGGAAGCTTTTGCGGGCTGGTTCCGGTCGCATTTTTTGTCGTGCTGGTCTATCTCGCAGCCCGGGTGCCGTTGCGCCGGGTCCTATCATCGATGGCACCATTGCTGGCGATTGTCGTGGTGGTCGCGGTGCTTAACCTGTTTTCCGACCAGAGTGGCCGCATCCTGTGGCAGCTTGGCTTTTTGCAGGTGAGCGAGGGCTCGCTGCGTTCTGCGGCGTTTGTGGCGTGCCGCCTGACGTTGATGATGGCCGGCATGAGCGCCATTACACTCACCACGCCGACGCTCGACCTCACCGCGGGCTTTGAACGTCTGCTCGCACCATTTGCGCGCGTGGGGCTTCCGGCGCACGAGCTCGGCATGATTATGGGTATCGCGCTGCGGTTTATGCCGCAATTTGCCACCGAGATGAAACAGACGGCCGATGCACAGGCAAGTCGCGGCGCGCGCGTGACGGGCGGTCCGCTCGGCGGTGTGCGCATGCTCGGCAGTGTGGCGATTCCGCTGTTCACCGGCGTGTTCCGTCATGCCGAGACGCTTTCGGCCGCCATGGATGCGCGCTGTTATCACGGTGAGCGGGGGCGCACGCGTCTGCATGCGCTTACGTTTGGCCGCGGGGATGCACTGGCCGCGGTGGCGATGGCGCTGCTGGTGATATGCGTTGTCGTTATCAATCTTCAACTCGTCTAAGCTCGATTCGAGCGCAAGAAAGGGGTCTCTATGACCGACATCGATCGCACGGCTCAGCTCGAGCGCGCCTGCTCGTATCTCAGGCGCATTCCGGCGTGGTATCTTGCCACGACCGATGCGAGCGACGGGCATCAGCCCCGCGTGAGGCCGTTTTCGTTTGCCATGGTCGATGATGGCAAGCTGTGGTTTTGCACGTCGCGCGACAAGGACGTGTGGGCGGAGTTGAGCGCGAATCCCAAGTTTGAGGTATCGGGCTGGAAGCCGGGGGAGTGCTGGATCGTGTTAACTGGCGAGGCCGCGCTCGAGGACGATGCATTCGTGAGCGATAAGGTGCGCCAAGCGGGCTTTAAGCACATGGTGGGCATTGGCGAGCAACACGATAGCGCCAACGATGGCCGCCTTGCATTCTTCTCGGTCCGCAACATCGCCGCACGGTTCTGCGATATCGACGGCAGCGAAGAGCGCCTCGAGCTCTAATTTCCCAAATTGACTACCCATTCCAAAAAGACTGGTCAGGCGACAGGAGGAAACGTGGACGGATTGAATACGGTGCTGGAGTATCTGACGTCGGTGCCGGCGTGGTATCTGGCGACGAGCGTGGGCGGGCAGCCGCATGTGCGTCCGTTCTCGTTTGCGCAGATTCAGGACGGCAAGCTGTGGTTTGTGACAGCGCGCACCAAAGATGTGTGGCAGGAGCTGCTGCAAAACCAGCGCTTTGAGGCCACGAGTTGGTGGCCGGGCCATGGTTGGTTGATTCTGCGCGGGCGTGCGGGGCTGGAAGACCGGGCTTCGAGCGAAATGCGCGAGGCCGGATGGAAGCATCTTGAGCGCTTGAGCGAGCACTATGAGGGGCCTAACGACCCCGCGCTCGTCTTCTTTAGCGTCGAGGATCCCGAGGCATTTATCTGCAATCATGACGAATGGGTGCCGGTTGAGCTCTAGCCAGCTGGCTCATCCTAACAACTTAGTTTTCGCATGTGCGGACCCCGTGTTGCCCGGCACCATAAGGAGTGCCGGTCAATACGGAGCCCGCTCTATTTGTCAATTCCTTCAAGCGAATGTGTCGGGAATGTTTCAATGCATGAACATGCAAGCTATTTACGTATTCATGCATCTTTTGGTGCTAAAGTTTCAACCCACCTCATAACGACCGCTGCGAAATGCGCATCGGTGCATAAATCGCAGACAAGGAGTCTGATATGTCTTTGAAGGTTGGAATCGTCGGCGCGGCTGGATATGCCGGAGCCGAGCTCATTCGCCTCGTACTCGGCCATCCCGAGTTTGAACTTGTTGCCATTACGTCCAACGCCGATGCCGGCCAGCCGCTGTCCGCAGTGTATCCGAGCTTTGCTGGCGTGAGCGATCTGGTTTTCACCACGCATGACGCCCCCGAGCTCAAAAGCTGCGATGCGGTTTTTCTTGCCGTGCCGCACACGGCTGCCATGGCGCAGGTGCCCGCGCTCCTTGCCGCGGGCGTTTCCTGCTTTGATCTTTCGGCCGATTACCGTCTGAGCGACCCGTCCGTCTTTGAGGCATGGTATGCCGCCGAGCACACGAGCCCCGAGCTGCTCAAGACCCGCGCTTTTGGCCTGCCCGAGCTGTTCTGCCAGGACTTAGAGACCGCTGCTTCCAGCCATGCCGCCGGAAAGCCCGTTTTGGTCGCTTGCGCCGGCTGCTATCCCACCGCAACGAGCCTCGCTGCCGCTCCTGCCGTGCGTGCGGGCTGGGTGGCAGAGAACGGCCCCGTAATCGTCGATGCCATTAGTGGCGTGACGGGCGCCGGTAAGTCCTGCAACGCTCGCACCCATTTTTGTAGCGCAGACGAGAACTTAGAGGCCTATGGCGTAGGCAAACATCGTCACACACCAGAGATCGAGCAGATTCTGGGCCTGACCGATCGCGTCGTCTTTACTCCGCACTTGGCACCGCTCAAGCGCGGCCTGCTTTCCACGGTGACGATGCCGCTCGCGCCGCAGGCTCTCGACACGTTGGCCCTTGAGGACGTCGTCGACCATTACAAGAAGTTCTACGCCGGTCGCACCTTTGTGCGCGTGCTCGATGCCGGCCAGCAGCCCAAGACGGCTTCGGTCGTCGGCACCAACGCTGCCCAGATTGGCCTTGCGCTCAACAAGCTGTCTCTTATACACATCTGACGCTGCCGACGAACTC
>CABSNH010000108.1 GCA_902478985.1 uncultured Collinsella sp. | reverse complement strand
GCCTATGACGCGGCTTCGACCAGCGTAGGTTCGGAGCGCGCGATTAAGCTGACCAATGCCGAATGCGCCTACGATGTTGCCTGCGAGCAGGTGGAGCGCGCATGCCAGAATCGTATTACGGTCAACTGGGGCGAGCTGACCGATGCCGAGGCCTACAAGGCCAACAAGGACGGCTTGATCTCGGACGAGAAGATGCAGTCGATCTTCGAGGCGCGTTATCGCAATGTGGCTGCCAAGGCTGCACCCGACCCTGCGGGCGTGGTGTACGAGGGCCTACTGTCCAATACGGTTGAAGGCGCGACGGTTGAGCTGTGGAGCGCCGACGATGCGGCCGGTACCAATGCGGTGCGTTGGGATGCCGAGGAGTATGAGCAGGACAATCCGCTTGCAACGGGTGCGGACGGTGCATACAACTGGAATACGCCGACCGGCTGGTATCAGGTTCGCGTGACCAAGGACGGGTATGAGGAGGCGCGTTCGGCTTGGCTGCGCGTGCCGCCGATTCAGACTGAGGTGAACATTGGCTTGGTGTCGACGGCGGCACCCGAGGTGGCGTCGGTCCATGCTTACACCGATTGCATCGAGGTTGAGTTTACGCAGTATATGGATGCGAGCGACGATGCCCTGGTCGCATTGTGCGCGCAGGGCTTGGGCGACGTGACGTATACGTGGCTCGACAAGCAGGACGATCCCAATGGCAAGCCGCTGTCGCGCGTGCTGCGCATTCGCTATGCCGATGCGTGTGAGGCGGGCTCGGCGGTGGCGTTTGAGCTCGACGGTGCTCGCAACTACGCCGGCACGGCCATGGCGCGCTGGGCAAGTGGCGAGCTTGTCGTGGGCGTTCGCGCCGACAAGCTCAAGCTCAACGTGGAGCAGGCCGTGACCATGCTTGAGGGCAGTGACTTTGAGCTGGTGGCGCACGTGACCGATAAGGCGGGCAAGCCGTTTGCGGGTGCCAAGGTTAGTGTTGGGCTGGAGTCCTCGGTTATCTGCTCTGTCGATGCCATCCAGGCCGTGACGGGCGAGGACGGAGCGGCGACGTTTGTGCTGCATGGTACTCTGCCCGGTTTGACGACGTTGACGGCAGCGGTGGACGGCACGGCGCTGTCCAAGCAGGTCGACGTTCGTGTGTCTGCCGAGGCGGCGCGACCGGCGCGACCGGTTGCGACGATTGGCGCGACGACGTTTGGCGCGTGGTCGCCCAAGGAGAACTACATTACGGTGCCCAAGGGCACGAAGCTGGAGCTTTCGGCCGAGGACGGCACGACGATTTGGTACACCACCAACGACACCTGCCCCTGCCGCGATGAAGGCCGTGTAAAGTACACCGAACCTATTGCGCTCGATGGCAACATGTATGTGCGCATTGCGGCACAGCGCCCTGGCATGTCGTACAGTGAGTATTCCGAGCGTCTGAACATTACGATTACGGTGACCGATGAGGCGGCGCCTGAGCCGACGCCCGATCCCGAGCCGACGCCCGAGCCGGACCCGACGCCTGGTGACGGCGAGCAGGGCGGCGGTGCGGATGGCTCTGGCAGCACCGGGGTACCTGCGGGCGGCTCGGTTTCGACGACGACCACGGTGACGACGGACAAGTCCAAGAGTAAGGGCAAGAACGGCAAGAAGTCCGGTGGCACGGAGCTTGCCGGCACGGGTGACTCCGCCGCGATGACGGTTGCCGCCCTAGGCATCGCCGGCGCAACCGTTGCCGCTGCCGGTGTCGCCGCGACCAAGCGCCGCAAGCGTTAGGTTTTTGGTGGCAGCGCCCATCCTCGGCTTTAGCAAAATCTCAATCTGTAACACCAAACCGTCCAAAACGGTTCTAGATGTTACAGATTGAGATGAACTATCCGGGCGTCAACCTAACGTCTCGATCTGTAACACGTAGCGGGGAATTTGGTCTCTAGCTGTTACAGATTGAGATGAACTGGCGGATGTTCGCACAATATCTTGATCTGTAACAACTACGAGGCTCAACAGGGTCTAATTGTTACAGATTGAGACAAACGTCGGAATCGGTTCGCCGACCAGGTCTCAAACCACCACAAAGGTGCCTGTCCCCATCGTGGTGGTCGGGCGGCCGGCATAGAAAAAGTCCCCGCCGGGCGTGTGCTCGACGGGGACTTTGCCGTTTGGCGGTTAGCACTGTAGGTGATTACTCGCCCAGCAGGCTCTTGGTGATGGAAGCGGCGGCCTTCTTGCCGGCGCCCATCGCCAGAATGACCGTAGCGGCACCGGTGACGATGTCGCCGCCGGCCCAGATGCGGGGATCGGTGGTCTGGCCGGTCTCCTCGTCGGCGACGATGTAGCCCCACTTGTTGAGCTCCATCTTGCCGCCGATCTTCTTTGCGAAGGGGTTGGCGTTGGTGCCGATAGCCGAGATTGCGACGTCGCAGGGAATCTCCTCGATGGCGCCCTCGATGGGCACCGGGCGACGACGGCCGGACTCGTCAGGCTCGCCGAGCTCCATCTTCTGGACCTTGACGGCGCACACGGAGCCGTCCTCGCCAGCGACAAACTCGAGCGGGGAGACGAGCGGCAGAACCTCGACGCCCTCGGCCTTAGCATGGTGCAGCTCGGCGCGACGGCAGGGCATCTCGTCCTCGGTACGACGGTAGGCGATGATGGCGTGCTCGGCGCCCAGGCGCTTGGCGGTACGGACGGCGTCCATAGCCACGTTGCCGCCACCAAAGACGACGACGTTCTTGCCGTGCTTGGTGGGGGTGTCGTACTCGGGGAACTTGTTGGCCTTCATCAGGTTCACGCGGGTGAGGTACTCGTTCGCGAAGAAGACGTTGGGCAGGTTCTCGCCGGGGACGTTGAGGAACTTGGGCAGGCCAGCGCCGGTCGCCACGTAGATGGCGTCGAAGCCCTGCTCGAACAGCTCCTCGGCCGTGGCCATGTTGCCCACGACGGAGTTGTACTCAAACTTGACGCCCATGTCCTCCAGGCCGTCAATCTCGCGCTTGACGACTGCCTTGGGCAGACGGAACTCGGGGATGCCGTAGACCAGCACGCCGCCGCCGGTGAAGAAGGCCTCAAAGACGGTAACGTCAAAGCCGTTGCGGGCGAGCTCGCCGGCGCAGGTGATGCCGGACGGGCCGGAGCCGACGACGGCGACCTTCTTGCCGTTCTTGGGAGCCATCTTGGGCGTGGAGGCGAGCTCGGGGCGGTCACCCAGGAAGCGCTCGAGCTGGCCGATGGCCACGGGCTCGGACTTCTTACCACGGATGCACTTACCCTCGCACTGGTTCTCCTGCGGGCAGACGCGGCCGCAGATAGCGGGAAGCATGGAGTCCTCGCGGATAGTATCGAGGGCGCCGCCGAAGTCCTTCGCGCGGATCTGCTCGATAAAGCGGGGGATGTTGATGTTGACGGGGCAGCCCTCAACACAGAACGGCTTCTTGCAGTTGAGGCAGCGCTCGGCCTCGGCCAGCGCCATCTCCTCGGTGAAGCCCTTGTCGACGGGGCGGAAGTCGCAGGCGCGCTCGGCAGCCGGCTCCTCGTTATCGGGGGTGCGGGGCGACTTCATATCGGCAACGAAACGACCGTTAACTAGTGGCATGCGCAGCTCTTTTCCTCATAGGCCTTGAGGGACTCGCCCTCTTCGGAACGGTAAGCGGCCTGGCGGGCACGAAGGTCATCCCAGTCGACCAGGGTGGCATCGAAGTCGGGGCCGTCGACGCAAGCGAACTTGGTCACGCCGCCCACCTCGACGCGGCAGCAGCCGCACATACCGGTGCCGTCAACCATGATGGGGTTGAGGGACGCGGTGATGGGGGTGTCGTACTTCTGGGCGGTGAGGGTCGAGAACTTCATCATCGGAACGGGGCCGACGCAGAAGACCTGGCTCACGGCCTTGTCCTGCAGCAGACGCTCCAGCGGAGCGGTGACAACGCCCTGCTCGCCGTAGGAACCGTCGTCAGTGGTGATGTGAATGTGGTCCTCGTCGAGGAGCTCGCGGAACTGATCCTCCATGAGCAGGAGGTCCTTGGTGCGGGCGCCCATGATGGCGTGCACCTCGTGACCGGTCTCGACCAGGTGCTTGGCGACCGGGAAGGCAATTGCCAGGCCGACGCCGCCGCCAATGACGGCGCAGGGGCCCTCAGCCATCTCGGTGGGAACGCCCAGCGGGCCCACGACGTCGCGCAGCGACTCGCCGGCCTCGTAGGTGGAAAGCATCTCGGTGGTCTTGCCGATCACCATGAAGATGAACTCGACCCAGCCCTCGTCACCGTTCCAGCCGGCCAGGGTAAACGGGACACGCTCGCCCGTCTCATTGGCGCGAACCATGAGGAACTGTCCAGCGTGCGCATGCTTGGCGATTGCGGGCGCCTCGATGCGGAACTTGAACACCTTCTCCGAGAACTGCGTCTTCTCCAGGATCTTATACATAGAACCCCTCTCTTGTTAGGGCGACCGAACCGTGCCTCCACGGAAATGGACGGTAGCCCGAATAAAACCGTACGCGCACAGGCGTTGTGCAGACATACGGTGCAAATTATACCCTCATGGACATGTCGCTTACGTGTATCTTCGGCGGTTGGGAGCAGGGTTTATCCACTTTGGCCTACCAAATAGGGGCAGGTTTATTTTGGTCAGTTTTATCGGGTAAAACGGCAAAGGGGGCCGGCCTCGGGTTGTGATGAGGTCGGCCCCCTTTGGGGCGCTATGTGTGTAAGTCGGCGCGCGGTTGATTGCGATGCAACAACTGAGGTGTTTCCGCAGATAAAACCTGCCAAAATAAACCTGTCCCTAAATGGTAGGCTTTAGTGCTTGCCGTTGGCGGAAGCGGCGCCGTTGACGTGATCGCGGGCGTAGATTACGCCGTGCACGATCGCCAGGCCGGCGGCGTCTGCGGCGCGGGCGCAGGTATCCTGGAAGTCCTCGGCCTCGCGGGCGCGCAGCTGCTTGAGCACGTAGTCGGCGACAGCCATCTTGCCGGGAGGGTTGCCGATGCCGGTGCGGATGCGGCTGAAGTCGCGGCTGCCCATCTTGTCGATGATGGAACGCAGCCCGTTGTGGCCAGCATGGCCGCCGCCCACCTTAACGCGTACGTCGCCGGCGGGAATATCGAGCTCATCGTGGATCACGAGCAGCTCCTCGGCCTTGATTTTGTACTCGCGGCAAAGCTTGGAGATGGGACCGCCCGAGGTATTCATGTACGACTGTGGCTTGACCAGCACAATCTGACGCTTGCCGCCCTCTTCCTCGGGGTCGTTGATGTTGATGAGCGCGACCTCGGCGCCGGCCTGGTTTTTCCAGTACGTGACACCGGCCTGACGGGCCAACTCGTCGATTGCTTTGAAGCCAGCGTTGTGGCGGGTCTCGGCATACTCATCGCCAGGGTTGCCAAGTCCGGCAACCATGCGAATCTTAAGCGGCTGTGCAGCTGCCATATTTGTCCCTTCGTTACACAAATAGTTCAATCAACGACAAAGGCTACCACGCCCGCCGAAGGCGAGACTTCGTTTCAGCGAAATCCCACCAGACAAAAGCACGGCCGCAGCAGAGCAAGCCGTCGGAACAGAAGAAACCCCCGCGCGACCTTTGCGAAGCAAGGGGGAGCGCGGGGGTTTCTTCTGTTCCGACGGCGATGCGCCGGGTTGCAAGGACGATGCGACTACAGCGCGAAGTCGCCGCCGACGAGCGTGGAGACGGGCTCCTCGTGGTAAACGG
>CABSNH010000107.1 GCA_902478985.1 uncultured Collinsella sp. | reverse complement strand
CGAGGAGGCCTTCGTGTGCCCCGAGGATTCGCACAAGCCCATCGTGTATCCGGGTGCCGTTGCCGAGAGCTCCGAGCACGCCGACGAGGCCAAGGCGTTCATCGACTTCTGCCTGACCAACAAGAAAGCCCAGAAGATTTGGGCCAAGTACGGCTTTGAGCTTTCCGCGTAGAGCGGCTTGGCGCGATAATTCCATCGTTTTATGTTTCACTCCGTCCTTGTATTCGCTTGGAGCTTTTCGTGCTTAATAGATTCCGCATGCTTGTCGCCTGTGCTTTGACCTTCGCGCTTTGCTGGGTGCCAGGATTTGCGTTTGCTGGGGACACTGAGGACGGGGCCCAGGTTGCTGCGACCGCTCATGGGCTTTCCTATGGGATCGAGGGTTTTGAGCGGTTGGCCAGGGGGACCGCTCGTGCCATGGAGGGCCAGCCTGAGGGCTACCGGTTTCCCGTTGACGAGGACGTGGACCTTGTAGTGGCGCCTGCTGCCGATCGCGTTGTGGTGTGGATATCGCCCAAGGCGGTCGAGAAGTATGGATTGGATCCGCAGGATAACGAGTGCGTATCGGGTCTCAAGGCCCTCGTCTGTAAGCTCGACAGCGCAAACTGCATGGGAGGTGCGCAGCTAGGGGACGTGGATCTTCCTTGGTATGTCACGGCGGAAACAACGTTTGATGCCGGCGGGTATACCTATGGCTTTGACGAGCGCGGTGCGGATGGGGACCGCTATGTGGTGATCGCATCAGCCTCGGGTGATGCCAAGGGCGGCGCGCGTTGGCTTGATAGCGCTCAAATGGTTGAGGCATCGTCTGTCGTGTTGCGGGATGAGCAGGGCCCCTTGACCTCTCTGGCCTCCTTTTTGGGCGACATCGACTATCGCCCGTTTTGGGTGTCCATTAAAACGTGCGGCCTTGCCCTGCTGATCTCCTTTGCGCTGGGCCTGTTCGCCGCGTGGAAGACTATGGGTACCTCGAGTCGCATCAAGGGCCTGCTCGATTCGGTCTTTACGATTCCTATGGTGCTGCCGCCCACGGTCTGCGGCTTTTTGCTCCTCATGCTGTTTGGCCGCTCGACTGGGGTGGGCCGGTGGCTTATCGCGCACGGTATCTCGATCGTCTTTACGTGGCCGGCGGCGGTGATCTCTGCCGTGGTGGTGTCGTTTCCCCTGGTCTACCGCACGGCGCTCGGTGCCTTTGAGAGCCTCGACATGCAGATGCTCGACGCCGCGCGAACTCTGGGATGGTCCGAGCGTCGCATCTTTACCAAGCTTATGATGCCGCTTGGCTGGCCCTCGATTGCCGCCGGCACGGTGCTCGCCTTTGCCCGCGCGATGGGCGAGTTTGGCTGCACCCTGTTCTTTGCGGGTAACTACGCCGGCATTACGCAGACCATCCCCATCGCCATCTACTTTGAGTGGATGGGCGGCAACACGTCGGTGGCCCTCTTTTGGGTCATGGTCGTAATTGCGTTCAGCTTCCTGGTCATTCTGTTCATCAATATGTACACCGCTCATTCGCAAAAGTATCGCGAGCGGGGCCTTTCCCGTGCGGAGCGCAAGCAGGCCAAGCAGCTGGGTGGCCAGGCCGATTCGCTCGACCCAGTCGGCGGCGATGCGCTGCGTATCGATCGCGAGGCGCTGGCCGAGCTCATGCGCGATGACGCCGTCTCGAAGGGAGGTCGATAGGCCATGTCGCTTGTCCTGGATATCAAAAAGCGCTTTCCGGGGTTTATGCTCGACATGCAGCTTGAGGCCGGCGAGGAGCGTGTGGCGCTGCTGGGCGCCTCGGGTTGTGGCAAGAGCTGTACACTGCGCTGCATTGCCGGTGTGGAGACCCCCGACGAGGGGAAGATCGTCGTCAACGGCGTGACCTTTTTTGACTCGGCGGCGGGCATCAACCTGTCGCCCCAGGAGCGCAAGTGTGCCCTGCTGTTCCAAAACTATCAGCTGTTTCCCAACATGACGGTGGCCGATAACGTGTGCGCTGGCGTTGAGGGTGCAGGCGACGCCGCGGCGCGCAAGCAACTTGCCGAGCGCTACCTGAGTATCTTTGGACTGGCCGACTTTGCCGACCGCTATCCCGCGCGCCTCTCGGGCGGCCAGCAGCAGCGCGTGGCGCTCGCCCGCATGGTAGCGGCGCACCCGGGCATCTTTATGTTCGACGAGCCCATGAGTGCGCTCGATGCGTACCTCAAGAGCGCCCTCGAGCAGAACATGCTCGACCTGTTCGATGTATGCAACCGCACCGTGCTCTACGTGAGTCACGATATCGACGAGGCGTGCCGTCTGTGCGAGCGCATCTGCGTGATGCACAACGGGCATGTTGAGGAGATCGGCTCCATCGAGGACGTGGTTCGCCGTCCGCAGACGCTGGCGGCGCTGCGTCTGACGGGGTGCAAGAACACAAGCCGGGCGCGCAAGATTGGCGACGAAGAAGTTGAGGCCCTCGACTGGGGCATGACCTTTAACGTGGGTCGCGAGGTTCCCGATGACGTGGCATATCTGGGTATTCGTGCGAGCTACTTCCATGTGGACAACCGTGCCGAGCGGGGTCGCAACAGCTACGATTTGCACGTGGCGCGCGTGAGCGATTCGCGTTTTGAGCGCCTGGTGCTGTTGGATGCGCCGCGGGCCGATGCGCCCACGCGTCTGCAGTGGAAGGTCAACAAAGTGGGCATGCCTGTCGACGAGCTACCGCAAGCAGGCGAGACGCTGCGCATGCATTTTGATGCCAGCAGGATCCATTTGGTTTGTCGATAGCGCCGGGTAATGCCGTCGGGGATATAAGCCTCGGCGGCTTTGTTTTTGCCGTTCGTCGAATGGGGAATGACAAACTCTTATCAAGCAAGATAATTATTTATTAAACGTCGGTACACGACGTTGTCGTACGAATGTCAACGGTGTTCGCATGGTCGATGACCGTTGATATAGTTGACCTCAACTGGTTAAGGAGGGTGCGCACATGCCGCAGACGACATACATTCGCCGCGTTGCCGCGCGCGCCCTGTATATGGCTCGGAGCCGCATATGAGCGGGTATGTTCACGGCTCCGGGAGAGACGACGCACAACTAAATAATCGACCGCAAAGCAGGTTCCCTAAAATTCCGGGCTTGAGCACGGCTGGGCAATCGCCGTCCGTCGTGCATCGATACCGTTGTTATCCGATTTTGGTTCGAGAGGGGAACCGTCATGGCTGAAGAATTTGATTTCCATCCGATGTGGGAGAGCCTCGGCATGAATCTTGCCGACCACGACATGCTGCTGGGCGCCGTGGGCCAGATGTACGGTGATATGTTCCTGACGCAGAACAATCGCCCCAAGTCCACGTCCTACCTGGATTTTGTCGCCACCAACATCCACAGCGGCCGTATTAAGGAGATGCTCGACAAGAAGGAGGCCGGCGAGGCCACCAAGATCGTCGGTTCGTTCTGCGTGTACGTGCCCGAGGAGATCGTACTTGCCTGTGACGGTATTCCCGTGGGCCTGTGCTCGGGTGCCGATTGGGCAACCGATAAGGTCGAGGAGCACCTGCCGCGCAACACCTGTCCGCTTATCAAGAGCTTTGCCGGCTTTAAGCTAGGCGAGGTCTGCCCCTACATTGAGTCGAGTGACTTGGTGGTAGGCGAGAACACCTGCGATGGCAAGAAGAAGGCCTACGAGTTCTTTGCAACGCAAAAGAACATGTACGTCATGGATATTCCCAATGTACACGACGAGTCGACGCTCGTGACCTGGAAGGCCGAGGTCAAGAAACTCGCCGCCAAGATCGAGGAAGAGTGCGGCGTCACGATTACGCCTGAGCGTCTGAAGGCCGCCATCCACGCCGTCAATGAGAAGCGTCGCGCCCTGCAGCGCCTCGCTGCCACGCGCGCTGCCGACCCTGCGCCCATCAGCGGTCTCGACAGCCTGCTGACCGTTCAGGCCGCCTTTATGGACGACACGCCGCGTCTGACCGGAGCCATCAACGATATGGCGGCTGAGTGCGAGCAGCGTGTCGAGGCCGGCGAGGGCGTGGCGCCCAAGGGGACCAAGCGCATCCTGTACACCGGTACGCCCATGGCCGTGCCCAACTGGAAACTATTCAACCTCATCGAGAAGGCCGGCGGCGTCGTGGTGGGCGAGGAGTCCTGCACGGGCTCGCGCTACTACAAGGACCTGGTCGACGAGTCCGGTGAGACTGTCGACGAGATGCTCGATGCCATCGCCGAGCGCTACTTTAAGATCAACTGCGCCGTCTTTACGCCCAACGACCAGCGCATGAAGGACATCATCCAGATGGCGCACGACCTGCATGCCGACGGCATCGTCGACGTGGCCTTGCAGTTCTGCACACTCTACGAAATGGAGTCCTTCGCCGTGGAGAAAGCTGCCGAGGAGGCCGGCATTCCGTTTATGCATATCACCACCGACTACGCCGGCGAGGACGCGGGGCAATTGCAGACGCGCATTGAAGCTTTCTTGGAAACCATTTAGGGCTATTCGTCCCGGCGGCTTCCCCAGGCACCCGATCTTGCCGTTCAAACCGTCGCTTGCGTACCAAAGTACGCGGTGCTCCTCATTCACGGTGACCTCGGGCACCTGGGAAAGCTGTTTCCTTGGTTGATTAAAAGGTTTAGGAGTTATATGTCGGATAATATTGAGCAGCCGTTGCCGTCCACGTTTGAGGAGTTCAACGAGCAGCGCAAGGCGGCGTTTATTCGCGTCAAGGATTACAAGCAGGCGGGTAATCGCCTGGTCGGTTTTTTGTGCAGCTATACGCCGCTCGAGATTGTCGATGCCGCGGGGGCTGCGAGCGTGGCGCTGTGCGGCACGTCCGATGAGGTGATTCCCGAGGCCGAGAAGGTGCTGCCGGCAAACCTCTGCCCGCTCATCAAGTCGACCTACGGCTTTGCCTACTCGCAAAAGTGCCCGTTTACGTACTTTAGCGACATGATCATCGGTGAGACCACCTGCAACGGCAAGAAGAAGATGTACGAGCTGCTGGGGGAGCTTAAGCGCACGCACATCCTGCATCTTCCGCAGGGTCGCGATCGCGCCTACGAGCGTGAAGGCTGGTACGAGGAGTGCCGCCTGCTCAAGGAGGAGCTCGAGAACTTCTACGGCATCACGATCACCGATGACGACCTGCGCGCCGCCGTGCGCCGTCGCAACCGCTTGCGTGCGGCCCAGCTCGAGATGTTTGCGCTGCAGGCCAACCAGCCGGCGGCCATGAGCGGCGTCGATCTGATGAGCACCATGTTTGCCGGTACGTTCAGCTTTGATATCGAGGCCTATACGCAGCAGCTGGAGCAAAAGGTTGCCAAGCTGCGCGAGGCCTACGACGCGGGCGAACGCCCGGTCGCGGCGGATGCCAAGCGCATTCTGATCACTGGCTGCCCGGTGGGCGGTGTGATCAACAAGATCGGCCGCACCATCGAGTCCAACGGCGGCGTGGTCGTGTGCATGGATGACTGCTCGGGCGAGCGCACGGCGGCCATGATGATCGACCCGGATGCTCCCGACATCCTGCGCGCCATCGCCGACCGCTACCTGGACATTAACTGCTCGGTCATGACGCCCAACGACGGGCGTATGAAAAACACGCTGACCATGTGCGAGAAGTACCACGTCGATGGTGTAGTCGAAAACGTGCTCCAGGCGTGCCATACCTTTAACGTGGAGAGCTCGCGCATGCAGGAGGCCGTCGAGGGTGCGGGTATTCCGTACA
>CABSNH010000106.1 GCA_902478985.1 uncultured Collinsella sp. | reverse complement strand
AGCTGCCCAAGCTCGAGAAGGAGGCCAAGCGCGACAAGGAGCTCATGCCCAAGTTCGAGGTCGCTAAGCGCCTGCTTGCCTGGCTCAACGAGGGCAAGCGCGCCGCATCCATGGAGATGACCGACGAGGAGCGTGCTGCCGCCAAGGGCCTGTTCCTGCTCACTATGAAGCCCATCCTGTATGTGGCCAACGTGGACGAGGATATGCTTAACGAGGACCTGGCGCCCATCGATGGCGTCAAGCCGCTGCCCATCTGCGCCAAGATTGAGGCCGAGCTTTCCGAGCTCGATCCCGAGGACGCCGCCGACTACCTGGAGAGCCTGGGCCTGGAGCAGCCCGGTCTGGACGTGCTCGCGCAGGCAGCTTACAAGCTGCTCGGCCTGCAGTCGTTCTTTACGGCTGGCGAGATGGAGGTCAAGGCCTGGACGGTTCGTCAGGGCGCGACCGCTCCGCAGGCTGCCGGTGTCATCCATACCGACTTTGAGCGCGGCTTTATTAAGGCCGAGGTCATTGGCTACGACGACTACATCGAGCTCGGCGGCGAGCAGGGCGCCAAGGCCGCCGGCAAGCTGCGTATTGAGGGCAAGGACTATGTCATGGCCGATGGCGACGTCGTGCACTTCCGCTTTAACGTGTAAGGACGACGCATATGTTTAAATATGGCAAAAAAGCTGGCTACATGGGTATTGCGCTGCTCGTACTTGCGGTGATTCCGCTGGTGGTCGCAGCGTGTGTTATCCCCAACATTGGTCCCGAGGTGGCAACGAAGTTTAATGCCGCCGGCGAGGCGACGCGCTGGGGCAAGAGTTACGAGCTGCTGGCGTTGCCGGTGCTCAATCTGCTGCTGAGCGTGGCGACGTACTTTACGGCGGGACGCCAGGCTAAAAACAATGATGACTCCGCCGCCATGGCGCGCATCGTGTGCGAGCGCTACCTGCGAAACGGCTGCATCACGGGTGTGTTTCTCAACGTAATCAACGTCTACTTTATGTATTCGGCGATTACCGGTATGGGCTTTGGCCTGGGCTTTTAGCTTGCGCCTTTAGGCAACGAGCCTGCAAGCATATTCGATGGCTGCTGCGAGGCCGCCGCTCGATCGTGGTTGAAAGACCATGTCGGCGGCGGTCTCGTTTTCGTATCCGGCGCCGCGGAGGGCGAGCGCGATGCCGGCTTCCAAAAGGAGCGACAGGCCGCGTTGGCTGGTTACGATTACGGCAGCCTGATTGAGTGAGCAGCTGTGCGCTTGGCATCGGATGGCAAGTTCACCTTGCGCCGGGCAAGGGGCCAGAACGGCGGCGACGCGACTTGATAGCAATGCAAATGCTGTGCGCTCATCGGGCGAAAGGCATTCTGCTTCAACGACGACGAGCTTGGGCGGTGCGCTGTTTTTGCGAAGCGTGGCTCGGTACATGCGGACCGAAGAACCCGACATAGAAAACTCCTGTGTATTCGGCAAAACGTAAACTATAGTTTACGTTTATGTTCGGCTCCATTTCAAACTCGGCTGCATGGACGAACGTGCGAAACAGATTCTTGGCAGGCGGGTCGAAGAGACACGCAGAGACCTTGGTATCTCCAAGGTTGATTTTTGTGTGGCGACAGGAATCAGCCGACCCTACCTCGACCGAATCGAAGATGGGACGGCAAATTTCACGCTCAAGGTTCTATTTAAGATCGCACCCGCACTCGGCATGACGGTGTCAGAACTTCTCGAGGGCATCGAATAGGGGATACCCGTCGACAACTGAATTACGCCATCGGGATGCGGTCGTGGTTGACTTGGCTGTAGAACAGGCGCTGGATCTCGGCGGCATCGCGTGACTGGCCAAGTGCCCACATGGTCTTGGCCACGAGCGTCTCGGTGGTCATGTCGTCGCCGCGCAGAATGCCCGGATGATCGGCGTAAGCACGGCCGACCTCATAAACGCCCAGATCGAGGCCCTCTTCGGGGACCTGCGTGGTCATAACGACAGTGCGGCCCGAATCGACCCAGCGGAAAATTGCCTCTTGGAATGACTCGCCCGACTCACCAAACTCGGGGATACCGCCAATGCCAAAGGTCTCCAAAATCACGGCGTCGTAGCTATCGGCAAGGGCGTCGAGGATGCCCGGATTTACGCCGGGCGTGAGCTTAAGGACAAACACGCGCGGGTCGATGCTGTCGTAGAAACGCACCGGGTTTTCGCCCTGATGCGTGCCGTGAAGCCCGTTGCGCACGATGCGGTCATTGCGGATATAGGCGATGGGCGGATAGTTGACGCTAATGAACGCGTTCAAGCTCATGGTGCGCTGCTTGCGGGCGCGCGTGCCGGCAATGGCGACGCCGCCAAACACAATCGAGACGTCGTGTGAATGCTCATCGAGCGCATAGAGCAGGCTCTGGTACAGGTTGAGCTTGGCGTCGGTAAAGGGGTTACCCATGGGCTTTTGCGAGCCGGTGAGCACGATAGGCTTGGGGCTGTCCTGAATCAGGTAGGAAAGCGCTGCCGCGGTGTAGCTCATGGTGTCGGTGCCGTGCAGAATCACGAAGCCGTCGTGGTCGGCATAACACTCGACGACGACGTCGCGGATACGCATCCAGTCACTGGGGCGCATATTGGTGCTGTCGATGTTCATGGGCTGCACGACGTCGAGCTCGCAGAGGCCCGAGATCTCGGGGACGCTCTGGGCGAGCTCCTCACCGGTCAGGGCGGGGGAGAGGCCGTTGCCGTCCTCGGTCGATGCGATGGTGCCGCCCGTGGCGATGAGAAGGATGCGCTTCATGCTGGTATTCCTATCGTATTTGCCGCCCCAGAGGCGGAGTCGTCCGGCAGTATTGTGGCACAGGGCGTCCAATGTTCAAACGTATTACATCATCTGTAACGTCTGGTAATACTTCAATTGTTGTCAAATAGGGGCCCGGGTCGTGCGTTTGCCGTGCGCTGATGGCTGCGAGGGACGAGAAACCCCATATAACGTGTACACTATGGAGGTTATTTTCGTTCATTCACGCGGGTGGGCACCGGCTCCCCGCCAACAAGAGGGGGAACCATGGATCAAAAGGCTTCCGCAAAGGTCCTCGTACTCGACTTTGGTGCGCAGTACGGTCAGCTCATTGCCCGTCGCGTCCGCGACCTCAACGTGTATTCCGAGATTGTCCCCTGCGACATCTCGGCCGACGAGATTCGCGAGATGAATGCCTCTGCGCTCATCCTTTCCGGCGGCCCGGCCTCCGTGTACGCCGAGGACGCTCCGTCCATCGATCCTGCCATCTTTGACCTGGGCCTTCCCGTCCTGGGCTTTTGCTACGGCCATCAGATTACGGCCGTGACGCTCGGCGGCAAGGTCGGCCACTCCGAGGTGGGCGAGTACGGCCGCGCCACCATCACGCGCACGGCCGGCGCCAAGCTCTTTAACTCCACGCCTATGGAGCAGACCGTGTGGATGAGCCACCGCGACGCCGTTTCCGAGGTGCCCGAGGGCTTTACCGTTACCGCCAGCACCGACGTGTGCCCGGTTGCCGCCATGGAGTGCGTCGAGCGCAAGATTTTCACCACGCAGTTCCACCCCGAGGTCAAGCACTCCGAGTACGGTCAGCAGCTGCTGAGCAACTTCCTGTTTGAGATCTGTGGCCTGGAGCCCAACTGGAGCATGGACAACCTGGTCGAGACCATGACGGCAGACTTCCGCGAGAAGGTCGGCGACGACCGCGTGATTCTGGCCCTGTCCGGCGGCGTCGACTCCTCCGTCGTGGCTGCGCTGGGCGCTCGCGCCGTGGGCAAGCAGATGACCTGCGTGTTCATCAACCACGGTCTGCTGCGCAAGGGCGAGCCCGAGCAGGTGGAGGAGGTCTTCACCAAGCAGTTCGACGTCGACTTTATTCACGTTCACGCCGAGGATCGCTATGCCGAGCTTCTGGCCGGCGTGACCGAGCCCGAGGAGAAGCGCCGCATCATCGGTACGCAGTTCTGGAAAGAGTTCTTCGCCGTGGCGCAGCAGCTCGAGACCGATGGCAAGCCGGTCAAGTATCTGGCTCAGGGCACCATCTACCCCGACATCATCGAGTCCGGCGCTCGCAAGACGGGCGGCAAGACGGCCACCATCAAGAGCCATCACAACCTGATCCCGTTCCCCGAGGGCGTACACTTCGACCTCATTGAGCCGCTTGATCACTTCTTTAAGGACGAGGTCCGCGCGCTTGGTCTGGCACTGGGCCTGCCGGGTCACATCGTGTTCCGCCAGCCTTTCCCGGGCCCGGGTCTGGCCATCCGCATCATCGGCGCGGTCGACAAGGAGAAGCTCGAGATCCTCAAGAACGCCGACGCTATCGTGCGCGAGGAGCTCGATGCCTACAACCAGCGCCTGTTTGAGCAGACCGGTGAGCGCAACTCCGAGCACAGCTGCTGGCAGTATTTCGCGGTCCTGCCCGACATCAAGTCCGTCGGCGTTATGGGCGACGAGCGCACCTACCAGCGCCCGATTATCCTGCGCGCCGTCGAGTCCAGCGATGCCATGACCGCCGACTGGGCCAAGCTGCCCTACGACGTGCTGGCCCGCATCTCCGGCCGCATCGTGGCCGAGGTTCCCGGCGCCAACCGCGTGTGCTACGACATCACGTCCAAGCCGCCCGCGACCATCGAGTGGGAATAGAACAGACGTTCGATTCTGTGTTATAATATCCTGCAATGGGCGCGGCCTCTTCCGGAGCCGCGCCCATTGCTATATTTGGTCGGATATCGACGGAAACCCAAGCTCAGGGAGGTTTGTTGCGATGGCATACGATTTCAAGAAGGAGTTCAGGGAGCTCTACAGGCCGTCCGGCAAGCCGAGCGTCGTAACCGTTCCGCCTATGAGCTACGTCGCCGTGCGGGGCAAGGGCAATCCCAATGCCGAAGGCGGCGAGTACCAGAACGCGTTGCCGCTGCTCTATGGCGTCGCTTATACCATCAAGATGTCGAAGAAGGGCCCGCGAGAGATCGAAGGCTATTTCGACTTCGTCGTGCCTCCGCTCGAGGGCTTCTGGTGGCAAGACCGCACCGATGGCGAGATTGATTATGCGCGGAAGGATGACTTCAACTTCATCTCGTGCATCCGTCTGCCCGATTTCGTCACTCGCGAGGACTTCGACTGGGCAGTTTCGGAAGCTGCCGCCAAGAAGAAGCTGGACTTCTCGGCGGTCGAGCTGCTGAGGGTCGACGAGGGCCTTTGCGTTCAGTGCATGCATACCGGGCCTTACGACGACGAGCCGGCGACCATAGACGCCATGCGCACATTCGCGGCGGAACGGGGCTACGCCCCCGACTTCTCCGAAGCCCGTCTGCATCACGAGATTTACCTCTCCGACCCGCGCAAGTGCGCGCCGGAGAAGCTCAAGACCGTGATCCGTCATCCCATAAAGTTGATTTAGCGAAGCGAGTGACGCCGATCGCTTCGGCGTTTTGGGGGCTCACCGTGGCGTGGTCGGCAACGGGACGCGCCATGCGACCGGCGGCGGAGGTCGAGGAGCGGGAGCGCGCGTTCGTTTGCACCGCCTCGCACGGCTTCGTCACCCCGCTCATGACGGTGACCGCGAACCGCGACGTGCTTGAAGCGGAGGCATCCGATTAGGCCGGCCTTGCGTCCTGGGTCGCCAACATCCGTGCAGTGGAGGACGAGATGGCGACTCGCATCGCCGACATGCTCATGCACATGGGCGGCGACTAGCCAGTGCGATCCCCGCAACGGGCATTATTATCCGGGAAGCGTTTGATTACGAGGCACGCCGGTGTGAGGGCCTGAGTCGTCAGGCCCCGCACAGGGGGACCGCG
>CABSNH010000105.1 GCA_902478985.1 uncultured Collinsella sp. | reverse complement strand
AGCCCCTTGCGGCGTAGTTCTTATTTAAGCCGTCCAAGTTTTGGGGTGCAGTTCACCGTGAGATGCAGGGCCGCTGTCGTTGATTTATGACGTTGCTAGAAGTTGGCGTCGTTGAGTTGTTCGCTCTCGAGGCCGTCGAGCTGTTGCTGTTCGGGCGTATCGGCGACGCTCTCGAGCAGCTCGGTGGGATCGACGTTCATGTCCTTACCGGCCTCGTTGCCGTTGACCAGGTCGTCCGAGAAGATATCGACTTCCATTTCCTCGGCTTCCTCGATTTGGACCTCGAGTGGCACCTGGGTGCGTACGAGCTTGACTGCTGGACGCATGCGGGCAAAGAGCGGTACGTACTCGATGATGATGGCCGAGTTCTCAAGACCGTACCAGCGTGCCGGGCTTCCGCAGGCGCGGCGGACGGCATACTTGATGGCCATCACGCGATGGTCGTTGCGGTTGATGTCCGTCTCGGGAGCAAGCATCTTGCGCAGCATGCAAAAACGGAAGTCGCCCACGTTGCCGCGCGTCTCGTAGATGGAGTAGGTGTGATGCTGCGGCGGCAGCTCGCCCGATGCCATCAAGTCGCCAACGATCTGACGCAGGTAGGCATTGATGCGCTGGTTGACCTTAAAGCCCAGGTCCAAGCGCACGCGGAACAAAAAGTCCGTGCCAAAGGTCTCGACGGAATACTCGTGCGTATAGGGCTCATCGGTGACATGCACGTTGATGAACCAGTATGCCTTGGCGCGCTTGGGATGCTTATCCAAGATGGAGTAGAGCACGTCGCGGTCGAGCGTGAGCGGGTCGGGGCTGTTGGTAAGGAACACCAGATTGTCGGCGAGCACGGGGTAGGTCTCGTCGTTGCGCAGGCGGCCGAGCTGGTCAATGTACTTGGAGACGGGCAGCAGGATCGTCTGCGTGCGCTCGATGGCGGTGCCGCGGCGCCACACGTACATAAGGCCAAACAGCAGCGAGGCCAAGAAGATCATCACATAGCCGCCGTCAAAGAACATGGTGAGGCACGAAGCGAAGAAGCACAGCTCAATGGCACCAAAGAGCAGGGCGAAGACGCAGGCGCCCAGCTTGTGTTTGAGGATGCCGGCGATGTAGCTCGTCAAAAGCGTCGTGGTCATGAGCATGGTCACGGTAATGGCGAGGCCGTAGGCGCTCTCCATGCGCTCGGAGTTTTGGAACAGCAGCACGATGAAGATACAGCCGACCCACATGATGTTGTTGACGAGCGGAATATAGAGTTGGCCCTTGGTGTCGCTGGGGTAGTGGATGCGCAGATGCGGCATGAGATTGAGACGGGTTGCCTCGGATACCAGCGAGAACGAGCCGGTAATGAGCGCCTGCGAGGCGATGATGGCCGCTACGGCCGAAAGCACGATGGCAAAGGGGCGCAGGGGCTCGGGGAGCATCATATAGAACGGGTTGACGATATCCATCGCGAGCATCTGGGGGTTGGAGTTATTGGCGAGCAGCCAAGCTCCTTGACCCAGATAGTTGAGGATAAGGGCCGCCTTAACAAACGGCCAGGATGCATAGATGTTAGCCTTGCCCACGTGACCCATGTCCGAATAGAGCGCCTCGGCGCCGGTCGTCGACAGGAAGACGAAGCCGAGCACCATGATGCCCGAGTGGTTGATGGGCGAGAACAGGAACATGATGCCGCGGATGGGGTTGAGCGCGCGTAGGATGGACAGGTTGCCGAGCATGTTGAACAGGCCGGCGCCAGCCAAGAACAGGAACCACAGCGTCATGAGCGGGCCGAACAGCTTGCCGATCGACGAGGTGCCGGCGCGCTGCATGGCAAACAGGCCGCAGATAATGATGATGGTGATGATGATGACGTTGGTCTGGCCGTCACCCAAAAGCGCATGGCCCCACTCGATAGTGCGCAAGCCCTCGATGGCCGTGGTAACCGTGACGGCGGGGGTGAGGATGCCGTCGGCGAGCAGCGCCGCGCCGCCGATCATGGCGGGAAGGATCAGCCACGGCGCCACTTTGCGCACCAAGCTAAACAGGGCGAAGATGCCGCCCTCGTTGTGGTTATCGGCCTTCATGGCGATAACCACGTACTTGACCGTGGTCACGAGCGTCATGGTCCAGATGACGAGCGAAAGCGCTCCTAAGATCATGTCCTCGCTGACGGTACCGATGCCGCCGTTGTTGGCGACGATTGATTTCATGGTGTACATGGGGCTCGTGCCGATGTCGCCGTAGACGACGCCGAGCGTAACGAGCAGCATGCCAGCGGAGAGGGGAATGGCTCCATGCCCGCCTTGACCACGCTGATCTTGGGGGCTTGCCTCCAGTTTGTTATGTGCCACGTGGACTCCCTTGGACATCCGGTTATCCGTCTAGGACAGATAACCTTTATGCCGTCTTTATACATACAAGAGCAGTTTGGCACATCAGGTTATTTTAGACAATAATCCCCAGCTGAGGATTATTTATGTATGCAGGTAGCATTTCAAAGCAGGGGCTTTAAGCACGTGCTGCCTGGGCGATGCCAGCCTTGGCGTTTGCGCGTTTGCCGGCGAGTTCGCAAAAGATCGCGCCGCCGATGATAAGCACGGCGCCCATCAGACGGACCGGTGTTATGGCTTCGCCCAAAAGGACGGCCGAGAACACGACCGCCGAAAGCGGCTCGAGGTAGCCGACGACGGCGACGGTCTGGACGGGCAGTTTGGCGACGGCGCTAAAGTAGAGCAGGCAGCCGATGCCGGTGTTGACGACGCCGAGCATGACGACGGCGCGCCAATCAATACCGGCGGCGACGCCGGCGGACAGGAATGAGGGGGCGCCCTGCGTGAGGAGCGTAAGGACCAGCGCGGTCAAAAAGGCGGCGCTCACCTGGAGCGCGGAGTTCTCGAGGCCCTCGATGTGCGGCGCACCCTTGCTGGCGATGACCATCAATGCATAGCAGAAGGCCGAGGCGATGCCGCAAGCGATACCCGCAATGGGCATATTGCCGCCTAGACCTTGTGCCGCAATGAGAAAAGCACCGCAGGCGACGGCGATAAAGCCGGCGATTTTGCTGCCGGTCAGCTTTTCGCCAAAGATGAGCGGGGAGAGCGCCATGACGATGATGGGGCCGCAGTAGTACAGCAGCGAGGATACGCCGACGCCAATCGTCTGGTAGGCGCGGAACAGAAAAATCCAGCTGGCGCCCAGCGCGGCTCCCGAGAGGAGGAGGGCTGCGGCTTCGCGGGGGCGGGATGGCGCCTGCAGCTTATGGCGTTGGGTGACGGCGAGGATGGTGACAAGCGAGAGTGCGCCCAAAAACGTGCGCAGTAGCACGATATCGGAGCTCGGCAGCGCAATGGCAGCGGCGATGATGCCGTTGGAGCCAAACAATAGCAATGCTGCTAAGTACGTAAACAGTCCGTTGTTCATGCGCTGAAATCCCCTCTATATCCGAGCATGTTCACTATGGGTGAACTAGCTATAGAAGAAAAGCGAATATAATTCATAGATAACATGAAAAAAGCTCATGCATATGTGGAGGGGTGCCGTGGAAACGAATGTTCAAAAGATGCAGGTCCTGCTCGAGACCGTGCGCGCCGGCAGTTTTACGCGCGCCGCCGAGCGGCTGAGCTATTCGCAGTCGGGCGTGAGCCGTATGGTGGCCGATCTTGAGGCCGACTGGGGCTTTAAAGTGCTCGATAGAAGCCGCGAGGGCGTAGTGCTTTCTGCCGACGGGCGGCAAGTTATGCCGGCGGTTGAGGCGCTCTGTGAGGAATTCACTCGCTTGCAGCGACGGGTGGATGAGATGCGTGGGCTCATGCGCGGCAAGATCTGCATCGGTACGTTTTCGAGTGTGGCGACCCACGTGCTGCCGCCGGTGATTGCGCACTTTCGCGCCGATCACCCGGACGTCGATTACGAGCTGCTGATGGGTGATTACTCCGAGATTGAGCAATGGGTGGCGGAAGGTCGCTGCGACCTGGGCTTTATTCCGCGCGAACCACGCGGCGCCGGCATGGCGTCGCGGCCGTTGGTGCAAGATGAGTTGATGGCCGTGGTGCCAGCGGACTCCTCGCTTGCTACCGCGGAGGTCGTTTCCCTTGCCGATTTGGCCAACGAGCAGTTTATTCTGCTGGAACGCGGTAGCGACGACGAGATTACGCCGCTGTTTCGCCGCGCGGGCCTGGCGGTACGCTCTAAACTGTCGACCTGGGATGATTATGCGATTATGGCCATGGTCGAGGACGGTCTGGGCGTGAGCATTCTTCCGGCGCTCATCTTGCGCCGCTGCCAGTTCGATGTTGCCGTGCGCCCGCTCGAGGGACATCCTCATCGGCAGATCAACGCCATATACCGCACCGCTGACGTTTCGCTTGCGGCGGCTCGTTTCCTTGAATATCTCTAAAAGCGCGTACCTGTTGTCTACTTTGGGACAATTCTCGGGGTTCGGTACATTTTCTTATGAAATTGAACTTTCGGATAATGCGCCGCGCTATACTGCTGCCTAAATTGAACTCAGGTTCAATTTGTGTTCTATAAATTGAACTTTGCCAGCAAGGAGGTTCTAATGGCCCAAGAGACGTTTAGCGATCGCCTGCGACAGACCATGTCCGATCGCGACGTTCGCCAGTCGGATGTAATCCGCGCATCGGAGATGCTCGGCAAAAAACTCGGCAAGAGTCAGATGAGCCAATATGTGAGCGGCAAGACGATCCCGCGGCGCGATGTGGCAGAGCTGCTCGCCCGTATTTTGGAGGTCGATGTTTCCTGGCTGCTCGCCAGTGACGCCGATCAAGTCGAGACGTCCTCGTCCCATAACGTTGCCAAATCCGAACCTAGTCTCTCAGCTCAAATTCCAAGGAGCACCACCATGCGTACTTTTTCTAAATCCACCAAGCTCGATAACGTCCTGTATGACGTGCGCGGTCCCGTCGTCGACGAGGCTGCCCGTATGGAGGACGAGGGCGAGCGCATCCTCAAGCTCAATATCGGCAACCCGGCGCCCTTCGGTTTTCGCACGCCCGACGAGGTTATCAAGGACATGCGCCAGCAGCTGCCCGACTGCGAAGGCTATTCCAATTCGCGTGGCCTGTTCTCTGCGCGCAAGGCGATCATGCAGTATTCGCAGATCAAGGGCCTGCCCAATGTTCAGATGGAGCATATCTACACGGGCAACGGCGTGTCCGAACTCATTCAGCTTTCGATGAACGCTCTGCTCGACAATGGCGACGAGATTTTGATCCCCAGCCCCGACTATCCGCTCTGGACGGCGTGCGCAACCCTCGCCGGCGGTCATCCCGTGCACTATCTATGCGATGAGCAGGCGGATTGGTATCCCGACCTGGAGGATATGGAGTCCAAGATCACGAGCGCGACCAAGGCCCTCGTCATCATCAACCCCAACAACCCCACGGGCTCTGTCTATCCGCGTGAGGTGCTCGAGGGCATCGTTGAGATTGCGCGCAGGCACCAGCTCATGATTTTTGCCGACGAGATCTATGACCGCCTGTGCATGGACGGCTACGAGCATGTCTCCATTGCCTCGCTCGCCCCCGACCTGCCTTGCATTACGTTTAGCGGCCTGTCCAAGTCGCATATGATCGCGGGCTATCGCATTGGCTGGATGGTGCTTTCGGGCAACCAGCGCTGCATGAGCGACTTCATCATGGGTATCAACATGCTCTCCAACATGCGCCTGTGCTCCAACGTGCCGGCTCAGTCGATCGTTCAGACGGCACTCGGTGGTCATCAGTCCGTTAACGACTACATCCGTCCCGGCGGCCGTGTCTACGAGCCTGTCTCTTATACACATCTCCGAGCCCACGAGACAGGCAG